>NZ_DASYCH010000092.1:0-293254 GCF_036500295.1 Puia sp.
CACTACTTTGAGGTGGTAGCGCCGCGAGGCGTGTGAGTTCGAATCTCATCCCGCGCACAATCGATCATGGCCCTGGACAAAGTCCAGGGCTTTTTCGTTTTTGCAGCGTGCCGAGCGTTGCTCGGCTAAGCGGAGAAAATGAAAAAGCCGACCGCGAAGCGGGAGGGCCATGATCGGTTGTAGCCGCCCCCCTTGATCGCCGGAGGGCCGATAGGCCCGGAGGCAATCCATCCCGCGCACAAATGCCTTCCGGACGAAGTCCGGAGGGCATTTTAGTTTGGTAGCGGTGCGAGCATGCTCGCGGACAAACTGAAATGCCCGATCCCGCGAAGCGGGATGGAGGCTTTGGGTAAGAGCTCCCCCGGAAGAGATCAGCGGAGCTAATCTCTTCCCGCGCACTGTAAGGCCTTGTAAATGGATTGATTTACGAGGCCTTTTTTACTGTTCCCACCCCAAATAAATAGATAATACTAAAATAAGGTGTTCGAATTCACATGTCCTTCGAGAGTTAAATTTATCGAACACCAGTGTGGCGAGAACAAGTGCGTCTAAAAGTATCGGACGAAAGTCACGGCTTTAATTTCCTCAACCACTTTTTTACTTCCCTTTCTAGTTCTACCGCCCGCTGCACGGTTAACTTGTTATCTGTGATGCGCAAACGCTCTTTCCATAGTCGGTCCGAAACTATCCCTTCTGTTAGGAGGGAGAGTGAGGGATGCTCTTAGGCCGCGAAATATTGCTCCGTTGGGGTCCGTCTTTCCGCATAAGTTGATAGAAGGGGTCGCCAAAGCTATTTTGAATCGCGTTTTCAATATGAAGACCGTCGAATTTATACCAAGACGATGAAAGGGACAACGAAATCCCTGTTTCAGCTGGTAGTTCTCTTGTGGGATATTTTGAAACAGTCGTACCTTGACAACACTTTAATCTTTTTAAGAACCCAGAGTCTCCAATTAAAAGTGCTGTCACGAGCAGCATATTGCCCTCTCTTCCTTTTTATAGATTTTAAAGCTAAACAAGAATCCCCTTGTTTACTCGCTTAACAAGCGGTCTCCATTACCATGCTATTTGCTCAAATGGCTGGTACTTGAAATTTTGGCTTCAAAAAATCGACAATGAAAACCTAGAAAGCACCATTACGGGTACAAAGGGAATTGTCACGCCCAGTTCAGACGGCAGGGAAAGCACCCAAGAACCGCTACTATCTCCCAAAACGCCGGATTGTTGCCACGAGATGCCCGAAAAAGGAACCTGTCAATGATCAGGGTACTCCGCTGGCGCAAATAAGTCTTTAAACATGTCCGATTCAATAATTTAAACTCTTAACAATGACACAAGCAGAAAACACTATTGCTCCAGCATTAGTATCCAAAGACGAAATCCGTCCTTTCCAATTTCGTGCTTCACAAGCTGATCTGGATGATTTGCACCGAAGGATATTAACAACAAGATGGCCTGAAAAGGAACTTGTTACTGATCAAACACAAGGTGTGCCACTGGCGACGCTAAAGGCATTGGCGAAGTATTGGGCAACGGAGTATGATTGGCGAAAAGTAGAAGCAAGACTGAATTCTTACCCCAACTTTACAACTGAAATTGACGGTTTGGATATTCATTTTATTCATGTTCGTTCGAAAGAAACGAATGCGAGACCGCTTATCGTCTCACATGGATGGCCGGGTTCCCCCATTGAGCAGTTGAAAATCATTGGTCCCCTTACAGATCCCATTGCGTATGGCGGCAAGGCTGAAGATGCATTTGATGTTGTGATTCCTTCGATACCGGGGTTCGGGTTTTCAGGAAAACCAACAACTCTGGGCTGGAATCCTGGCCGGATAGCAAGTGCACAGGTTACACTAATGAAGCGTCTTGGATATAAGACGTTTTTTGCGCAAGGCGGAGATTGGGGTGCAATGATCACTGACTTAATGGCTGTACAGTCACCCGATAGCGTACTGGGCTCCGCTATAAATTTCCCGATTGGAGTTCCGCCTGAAATAGAAAAGGGGGCTTTTTCAGGAGCGCCTGGACCATCCAACCTCTCCCCGGAGGAAAAAAAGGCATACGATCAAATAAGCACTTTTATAAGCGATTTTATATTACAAATCATGATGTCAAAACGTCCGCAAAGCTTGCTCGCCGCTGCGGATTCGCCCGTAGGCCTTGCCGCTATATTTCTTGATCACGACCAGATTAGTCTGGCGATGATCTCGCGTGTATTTGTTGACGGAAAGTCTGAAGGACTTACGCGGGATGATATCCTCGACAATATTACGCTTGCCTGGTTGACAAACACGGCGGTTTCAGGATTCCGTATCTATTGGGAGAATAAATATGATTTTTTCAGCCCCCAAGGTGTCAAGGGCCCGGTTGTGGTGAGCGCTTTTCCGGACGAAGTCATCAATATTCCCCGAAATTGGGTAGAGAGCGCATATCCCAACTTGATCTACTACAAAAAACATGACAAGGGCGGACACTTTGCTGCTTTTGAACAACCGGAACTTCTCGTTGGAGATATCCGTGAAGGGTTCAGAATACTTCGCTGAGTGTGGAATGGTAAAACGGCGTACGATGATGAAATGTGCGCCGACTTATATGAAATACAGGTTGGCGTATACCCAGTGAATGGAGCGCTTTTTTGGATGGTATGCTTCTTTCCAAGGAACGACCTGAAAGTGGGGTTGCGACGGAAAAATCCTGATTTCTATTGAAGGCTAGCATCGGCCTGCCAAGCATAGGTGTTCGACACTTTCTCAACCACTCCGTTTTCAATCCACATGTTTATCAAACAATTCTATTCAAAAAAGAGGTCGTAAACGGCCAAGAAGTGTTCGATAGAATTCTCATTGGGTGCACAAGGCCCTTCTGACTACGTCAGAAGGGTTTTTTCGTTTGGAAGCGTGCCGGGCTCCCTCGGCTAAGCGGACAAATGAAAAAACCCATTCCGCGATAGCGGAATGAGGGCCGTGGGTGAGAGCACCCGGAAGAGATCGCCGGAGGCAGTCCATCCCGCGCACCATTACCGTACAAGCTAAATCCTAACCAATTTTGCTTCACCTCGGAGAACTTGTACCAAGATGCAATTTCCACATCCGTTATATTTCCACGTTTTGATTTGGTTCGTAAGAAAGGCAGGTATTGAAGTATGTCCTGGTGAAGTTTTTGATATTTCCTCAGTATCACTTCCATATATCAAAAATGGGTCAATAAATAAGTCTATAAGCTTATAATTAATTATATAAATTAAGTCTTTAAGCTTATAATATTATCCTATTTTTAAACTTATAGACTTATATTTGTAGTCAGTTTAAAAGGATATAGTATGAAAAATAAAAACAATTTGCTCATTATCAAACAATTAGACAAGAAGTTGCAAGACCTGCGACCTTTGTTTGACATAGCACAACCGCCCGAAGGCTGGATCAGCCTTATCCGAAAGACTTTAAAGATGTCCCTTCGCCAGTTAGCAAGTAGGTTATCTATTACCCCGCAAAGTCTGGGTGATCTTGAAGGTCGAGAAAAAGAGGGAACGATCACTCTCAAAACACTCAGGGAAGCGGCGTCGGCACTGGATATGAAACTCGTCTACGCATTTGTCCCGCAAAAAAACCAATCCTTGGAACAGATGGTCGAAAGTAAGGCCGCAGAGATGGCGCGAAAGATCGTGATGCGCACCTCAACGACTATGAAACTGGAAGATCAAGAAAATTCAAAAGAAAGGCTGGAAGAAGCCATTGCCGACCTGACCAATGACATTAAAAGAGAAATGCCGAAAACCTTATGGGATTAATAGAATTACAGTACGAAGAAGGGCAAACCCCGCTCGATGAAGATGAAAAGGATGGCTTGCTGATTCCATCGGTCATGACACGCGGTGACCTTGACGAAGTGGAACAACGAAACATCGAAGAAGCCATCCGATGGACTGTCGAAAGGCGGCGGAAGTTTTCACCTTCGGAAGTGTTGACTGAGGATTTTATTCGTGAGCTTCACAGGAAAATGCTAGGCAGCGTTTGGGAATGGGCAGGGGAGTTTCGGCAATCGGATAAAAACATCGGTGTCGATAAGTACCAAATCGGCGTGGAACTGCGCATTCTTTTGGATGACTGCAAATTTTGGATCGAAAATAAGACGTTCGGCCCCGATGAGACTGCCGTGCGCTTCAAACACCGGATTGTCTCCATCCATTGCTTTGCCAACGGGAATGGCCGGCATTCACGCCTTATCGGCGATATCATCATCGAAAAGCTGTTCGGGCGCGAGGTGTTTACATGGGGCGGGAATAAATTGATTGCAACCGGTAAGTTCCGCTTCGCTTATCCTACGGCACTTCGAGCGGCTGACAACGGCAACTATGAGCCGCTTGTGGTATTTGCCAGATCATAAACAATGACCAAAACAGTGACCAAAATGGCCCTGGACTTTGTTCAGCCCTTTTTCGTTTTTGCAGCATGCCGAGCGTTGCCCGGTCTCTTCCCGTCTCTTCGCATGAGGTGCATCACTTCGATTGAATATACTGCTCAAGCTTGTCGAGCGATTGCTCGGTGCCTTTTTCGTTGTCTTCCGGCCTGACCCCCAACGGGACATTGGTGAAGATGATCGTAACCAGTGTCGACGAACCCTGTCGTTCAAGTTGCACTTCCATGATCATCTCACCGACGAAACCCGGAGAGCCGGAATCAAACCGGATGGCCATTACGATCTTTTTATAGGGCTGCAAGGTGATGAAACGAGCGGTATACCGGTCTTCTGTTGCGTTGGTCTTTCCTCCCGGGCCGGTGTGGTCTTTAGGATAGTAGAGGGACATGACGTAACCGCCACCGACGGCGCCCTCAAAAGACTGCACCTTGCCGGTCATGTTTCCGGGCGCCATCCAGGCTTCCAGCGCAGCGGGCTCGGTGAATGCCCCGTATATTATATCAGGAGTGGCTTTTATCAGCCTTGAAGTTCGCGTTGTCGACATAAAACGATGATATGCATATCGACTATGCAAAAATCCGGCCGGATGGGGTGGCCGCCGGCGACCGTGAGGAAGTGCGCCATGGCCGCGAGGGCCGGGACTGAGCTATTGATCCAGTCTTTTTTTGTATTGCACCTTTATGGCATTGATCGTCGAGTCATACGCCGGCCGGTCGGCAAACACTTCGGGATTATAGCTATCGCCGGGGTTATGCTTCTCGTGCAGATCCATCTGGCTGGCATGGGAAGAAAGCCAGAGATCGAATTGTATCTTCGGCAACGTATCCAGGGTGTAGGCGTAGTCCTTCCCTACCCCGGGATAAGTGGGCATGCCGGAGAGTTTGGTCTCGCTGAGGATGGAGGGTACATTCAGGATCAACACCCGGTAAGCGCGGGTCTGATCCTTTACGGTGAAGATGAAACTGGAGGCCCCCTTGGTATGTCCGGGATGATGGAGCAGCATGATCTCCATGCCCCCGAGCTTTACCATATCCCCATTGTGCAGCAGACGATCGGCTTTCACCGGTAGGAACATCGGGCCATGCCCACCCATTATAAAATCCGAATTGCCGCCATCCGCCAGCAGGGGCGCATCTTTTTCCTCGATCATAAGCTTTGCTCCCGTCATTCGTTTTACTGCCGCCATCGCGCCGACATGATCAAAATGCGCGTGTGTGGCAAGGAGGATCCTGATATCGGAAAATTTGAAACCCAGCGCTTCCACATGCCGGCGGATCATCGTGTCCGATCCGGGTATCCCGGTATTGATAAGGATATGTCCTGCGGGGGTTGTGATAAGATAACTGGCCAGATCGTAGGTGCCGACATAATATAAGTTACCGGCAATCCGGAATGGCTCTTCATCCCTGATCCAGGCGGAATCGAAATTAGGCACATACAGTTTTTGGGCGACGGCGGGTAAGGCGAAAAAAGAAAGAATAGCGGCCAGCACGATGACCATCAGCGGATTCGGTTGCTTTTTCATACCTTAAAGATAAGGAAGCGGGTCTTTATTTATTGCCGGTCTGAGACGCGTCCTGCAGAGCCTTCAATTTCGTCCTGGACTCCCCGGTAAAATCCGAGCTGTGTAATTCAATAGCCTTTTCATAATGCCATAACTATGCATCGTTGCAGAAATTGCGTGCATCCGTAAGGGGGAGAACGAAGGTCATGCCGGATGCTGCTTGAACCCGATGCTCTCCCTGTCCTTTCCGGGCGTCTGAAAATGTATTTTGGTCGGGTCCTCATCCAGGGCGATGAGGTCATCGGTGTCGCCCAAAACCTCGTCTATAAAGCCGTACTGCCGGGCCTCCACGGAATTCATAAACCGGTCGCGGCGGAAAAGCTCTTCTATTTCCTCGCGGCTGTGGCCGGAGAATTTTCCCATCAGGTAGAATATCTGATTCTGCAGCCGTTCCTGCTCCTTGTATGCGATTCGTACGTCTTCTGTGTATCCTTTTGCACCACCACCGGTCGGATGCATGTGGATAGTAGCATGAGGCAGGGCATAACGCTGCCCTTTCTGTCCGGCAGTCAGCAGGAATGTACTCATGCTGCCGCAAAAGCCCATGGCCACCGTCGACACCGGGGACTTCAGTTTTCGGATGGTATCATAAATAGCAAAACCGCCATAAACAATGCCGCCCGGGCTGTTTAAGTACAGCATAATGGAATTGTGATTCTCACTATCCAGGTATAGCAGCTGTGCTACGATGAGGTTGGCGACATTTTCTTCGATCGCGGTTCCCAGGTAGACGATCCGCTCTTTCAGCAACAGGCTATAGATATCATAGGCACTCCTGGTGGCGCTATCGATAACGGTTGGGATGATCATATCAGGCAAATATTGTTTTTATCCGGTGGGCGAAATCAGCCTCATGGAGCAGTTGCCGGTAGATGCTCTCTAGCCTGTGGCGCCCCTCCCTGCGGGCATACCGGCGGACCATCCGGTGTGCCGTGCGCTGTGCTTCCACCTTTTCGGCAAATGCTTCATCCAGCACGAGTCTGGCTTCGAAGTCCTGTGCTTCCTCTGCACAGAGCTGACCGAGCAGCCATTGGTCGATCAGGAATGTCTCGTTCAATTCATTGCGCATACCTCTGGATTGATTTTATTTCTTCCCGGACCTTTTCCAGGCATTTGAATTTCTGGACGGTGGCCGATCTCTTTCCGTTAAAGCCAAATCGCGCAGCGATGTCCTGCATTGAGAAGTGGTCATAATAAAATGCCGTTAGAAGTTCCATACATTTCTTTCCGCTTCTCACAAGGGATTCCATCAGACTTTTCTCCATTTCCTCCGTAGCTGTATCTTCCGGTTCCGCCGCTTCAAACCTCTCGGGCAGGGCCAGGATTGCCCCCTTATCGTTTGCATGCAGCCAGCAGATCTTTGCCGTGCCCAGCAGGTACGCTTTTGGCGAGGAATGAAGGTTCAGTTTTCCCGCCTTTTCCTTTTCCATATAGATGAGTAAAGCGTCATGAAAGGCGTCTTTCGCCTCTTCAAGACTTCCGCCCATCCGCCGGATCATCCGGGCGAAGTGGGGAAATCCTTCTCTATACAGACTGATGATAGGGTCTTCTGTTTGTTTGATCATTGCCGGTGTCTTTTTAATAAGTGTTTAAAAAGGTAGGAAGATCACCCGGAAAACAAAAAAATATTCTATCCGGACACTTCCGGACCTTGGGGTCGCTGGGATGCGCGCTTTCTTGCTATATTTGGGGGGATAAAAGATCAAGACTAATGACCGACAAAAAGCAGGAGCCTTCCCCTTCAAAAGACCCGCTTCATGGACTGACCCTGGAAAGGATCGTAACACATTTGATGGAGAGTTATGGGTGGGAGGCTTTGGGCGAGCAGATCCGGATCAAATGCTTTACGAGCAATCCCTCCGTACAATCCAGCTTAAAGTTCCTGCGCAAGACTCCCTGGGCCAGAACCAAGGTGGAAGACTTTTATAAGTATTCGCTTCGGAAGAACAAATTGAAGTAGCGGTTTATTTCTTTTTGGCGCCTCTTGTCTTTGGCTTGCCATATTTCTTATGCATTCGTTCGGCTTTTCGCACCACGACATTGACCTTTTTGTTCTTTTCCGATTTTTCATGAAAGGCCCCGCCGCCCTGTTCGGGCTTTGGCGTTTTGAGAGGTATCGCTTTTTCAAAGGGCTTTGGCTTTTCATCTTCGGTAAGCATTGCCGAAATTTCCAGGTCGGCCGGCAATGGGACAATGGGGATCCGAAGGTTCATCAGGCTCTCGATCGCTTCCCGGGAAGATCTATCCTTCTCCATAATAAAACTGATGGCAATCCCTTTCCGATCGATTCTGCCTGTTCTGCCGATGCGGTGGATATAATTCTCCGGAACAGCAGGAAGATCGAAATTTATGACGTGGGATACTTCGGCCACATCCAGCCCCCGGGCCACGATATCGGTGGCAATGACAAAATGGTGTTCGCCGGTTTTGAACTTCTTTATCGTATTGAACCGGTAGTTTTGATCTTTATTCGAATGGATGATGCCTGCGAGGCCCGGAAATTTTTCGGCCAATTGTTCGTAAAGCTGGTCGGCCAGTTCCCTGGTTGCCACGAAGATGAGCACCTTTGTCATCTCCTTATCCGTTCTGAAGAGCCACTCCAGCAGGTTGATCTTGGTGTAAAAGTTGGGCACTTCGTATGCTTTCTGATCTATTGTCTCTACCGGGGTGCCTGTCGGCGCCGCCTCGATCCGTTCGGGGCCGTTGAAATAAGTCTCCATCAAGGCCTCCACTTCTTCGGTAATCGTTGCGGAAAAAAGCAGGTTCTGTCTTTTTACCGGCAGCAGGTCCAGGATATTCCTTAGTTGTGGACGAAACCCGAGATTGAGCATTTCATCCACTTCATCGATCACCAGCTTTTTGATCCCATTCAGCCGCAGTGCACCGCTGAGGACCAGGTCGTATAGTCGTCCCGGTGTGGCAACGACGATATCCATCCCCTTTTCCACTTCGACCCTTTGTGTATTGATGTTTACGCCACCATAGATGCCGACGGTCTGGAGGGTCATATAGGGGGTGAGTTCCTTTACCGATTCCACGACCTGCGCGACCAACTCGCGGGTAGGGACAATGATCAGCAGTTGTGTGGTCCGGGTCTTTGACCAGGTTAATTGCCGGAGGCAGGGTAATAAATAGGCATATGTCTTGCCCGTGCCTGTCTGGGCTATTCCACATACATCCCGGCCGGACATGATCACGGAAAACACCTTTTGCTGGATGGTGGTGGGGGAATGCAAGCCCAGGTCGTCTAAGGCGTTCAAGAGCGGTTTGGTCAGATTTAAGTCACTAAATGTCATTGGGCTTCGATTGAGTGCACAAAAATAAGAAAAAATTTGCGTAACTCAAAAGTTACTTATACATTTGAGTAACTTTAAAATTACATAAACGTGCAAAAGGAAATCAACCAAACATGGTCTTTCAACGCCTCCCCGCAAGAAGTCTGGGGCTATCTCACCAAGCCCGAACTCCTGGAACAATGGATGGGAAGCACTAATTTTCAGCCGATTATCGGTCATCAATTTCAACTCAATGGAAAGGGAGGGTGTGTCAATTTTTGCCAGGTGCTGGAGATCATCCCCTGCAAAAAGTTATCCTATTCCTGGAGAGTGAAAAATGCAAGCGGGGTGATCACTGTCGATTCGAAGGTGCTGTGGACCTTATCGGAAAAAGCCGGTGAAACGGAATTAAAGCTGGTGCATGACGGTTTTACCACCCTGGAAGATCACCAGGCACACAACAACGGCTGGACCACGTTAGGAAACCGCCTTACCGCACTCTTACATCCAATTAAAATATGACAACACAAAACCTTGATGTGTTTCAGGTCATTGCCGACCCAAGCCGCAGACAAATCCTTGTTATGCTTTCAAAGGAAAGCAAGACCATCAACGCGCTGGCACAAAATTTCGAAATGAGCAGGCCTGCTGTTTCAAAGCATGTAAAAATCCTGTACACCGCGGGTTTCATTTCTATCACGGACGTCGGCAGAGAACGCTATTGTACGTTAAAGCAGGACGGATTTATCGAATTACAGGACTTCATCAACTACTTCGATAAATTCTGGACGGGCAAACTCACCACATTAAAGGGCATTTTAAATGTGAAGTCAAAGCGGTAACTTCGGTTTTGTACAACCGTAGGGACCATGAAAAATATCTATCTCCTTCTCCTTTTCCCACTCGCGCTGCAAGCGCAGCAATTCCAGGTATACCCCGGGGAATACGACAACTGGGTACGCCATCCGAAAAGCAAGCGGGTTTTCAATATTGTTTCCAGCAGTACCGAACCGGTGGCGGATCTTCCGGCCATTGCCGATGGGGAGGGCAAGGGTTCCGCTTCGCTTCACACGGCGGGGTTTATCGGTGTCGATGGGTTTGCGTATGTATGGGGAGACAATGTCTGTAACATCTCCGGTCGTGGGTTAAAGGCGGCGTCGATCGGGGCGACGAAGACGGCGGTTTCGAATGCCCGGCAAATTGTTGCGTATGCGAATTCCGGCGACGGGTCCGGGCCGGGTATGGGATATGGATTTGCTATTGTCACCAACGACAACAAGCTGACGCTGCTCGGCAATACCCAATCGGGATTCAGAGGGGACGGCACGGAAGGCAACAGGGCCGAGCCGGCTCCCTATGTGGTAACGGCGATTAAAAAGCCTATACGAAAGGTGGCGGTCGGCTCATTCGTTTATGTCCTCTATATGGACGGGACCGTCGACAGCTGGGGTGGAACGCGGCTGAAATACTATCCCACTTACGTCCTGGGCCGTGGGGTTGACAATCCTGATCCGACCCGGCCCGGCGTCATGAAATTCCCCGAGCCGATCGTGGACCTTGACGGCGGGGGGGCCTGGACCTATTTCAGGGGTAAGAGCGGTGCTATTTATGGGGTTGCCTATAACACCCGGTATCTCGGTCTCGGTCCGGATGTCAGCGGCCGGAATATTCCTTTCAATCTTACCAAGACGCTCAGGCTTCCGGGCAATCCGGCGCAGTTGGCCGTCGGCACGCAGGCATCCTATGCGCTGATGTCCAACGGCGATGTCTACGCGTGGGGCGACAATACGCAGGCCGCGATCGGGAACGGACAGGAGGCGAAATTCGAGAATTTCGTCGCGCCATGGGGCGGCGGATCGCTCTGGGTTGACAAGCCTCTTAAGATCAATCCGGCAGGGGTATCTTTCGTGAAATTATTCACCAGTATCGGCGATGCCTTCTATGTGGTCGCGGAAGATAAAAGCGGCCAGCTTTGGGTATGGGGCCGGAACAAGGGCCATGTTCTCTGGAATGGCCGGGGTTCGGCTGATCCTACTATTCAGGCCAGCCAGCCAAACAAATGGGACGTTCTCGCCCCGATGAAGATCGCCGGGTTTAGTCAGGCGCAAGGCCAGGCGCAGGGTCAGGCGCAAAACCGGTCGCAGGATAAATTGCAAAACGAATCGCGCGGTCAATCGCAAACCCAATCGCCGGCGTCAGCGCAGGACCAACGCGTATCGCAAGGCCAATCGCAGGATCTGGACACCCTTGTTGACGTTGGCGGATATAAACTGCATTTTATTATTACCAGGGGTGACGGCTTACCGATACTCTTTGAAGCGGGTGGCGGCGAAGACGCCACTACCTGGAATAAGATCATCCGGCCCATTGCACAGCGTACGGCAACCACTATCATCACTTACGACAGAGCGGGATTTGGCAAGAGCACCTTCGACACGACCAGGCATGGGATCCAGAATGGGATCACCGGCCTGGAAACCGGGTTAAAGAAACTTGGCTACGACGGCAATATCATCCTGGTCGCCCACTCTCAGGGCGGTCTATACGCGCAGCTTTATTCCTCGCGGCATCCTGACAAAGTTGTGGCAGCCGTACTACTCGATGTTACTACAACCTGCTTCTACGATGAACAAAGACTTGCCGCAACCCAACAGCTGATCAACCGCCAAAACACCAACGCACTAAAGGCGACGAAGCCCGGAACCTATTACCAGGGGGCGGACTTCAGCGCAAATATTGAATGGATGCGAAAATTTGCCTTTCCCAATACGATCCCGGTTACGGACTTTGTTTCAGACCATCCGCCCTTTACCGATAGCGCGGACATCAATGACTGGAAACGCTGTCATCGCGAATTCGCCGCGGCGTCAGCGAACCGGACCGGCATCCTGGCAACCGGTTGCGGGCATTTTATATTCAATGACGATCCCTCGCTGGTGATCAATGCCATTGTCAAAACCTATTACAACGCATTCCACGAGATCAAATAAAAAAACCCGGAGAACCATTCTCCGGGTTTTTGCTTGTGAAGCAGGATTGTACTTCCATATTATTTATCCCACCATACCGGGGTCGTCTCCGGGACGGTGCCGGGGTATTTCAGGTTTCCGGTGAGTTCCGACTGCGGATACAGGAACCGCAGCGGGAAGGTCCGGCCGCCGGCGGCTGCTGAAGTCACCAGGAAGTCGGGATAGCCGGTACGCCGCCATTCGGTCCAGGCTTCGAAACCCTGAGAGCCGCACATGGCGTAATACTTCTGCGTGATGATGACCTTGAGCTGATCAGCCGCACCCGCGGGGAACTGGGCATCCGGTGCGCTGGCGATATAGGCAGCCGCGGAATCCGGAATTCCATCGGAGGCAAAGCTTGCCTTGATGCCTTGCGTGAACAGGGTGCTTGCCGAGCCTGATGCCCATCCACGGGAAACGGCCTCTGCCTGCAGGAAATTGCTTTCCGCCGCCGAAATCAGGATCACGGGTGCAAGCGCCGACTTGGCGTTCTGGGGATCGCCTGCTACCAGGGGGGAAGGGGTAGAGGTAATCGTATTAATATTCTGAGCGAAGGACCCTTGGGGCAGATAGGTGACTGTATCGGTGCTATCCAGCAGCGTAAATACAGCGAACTGCCGCGGATCATTATTCCGGACAAAAGCATCAACAACCGTCTTGCTCGCCGCGAGATTCACGGTCTTGCCCAGAGCCACCTCTTTAATGTAGAAGGGGTTCTGATTGCCACCGGTGGACGTATAAGTCATCTCGGCATTGGCGTTGAGAAAGCTGGCATTGGATGCATAAAGCGCCTTTACACCGGCCTCGGCCCTTGCGGGATCGATCTGGCTCAAACGCAGGTAGGCCCGCAACTCCAGGGTATTGGCGAAAGCGATCCAGCTGTCCATATCTCCCTGGAAGATAAGGTCCGGGGAAGTGGGGGCATTGGGGTCCGTATCGCTCATCAGCGCCTTGCCTTTTTCTATCAGGGCGAAAATGGAATCATACACCGTAGCCTGTGGATCGTAGGAAGGGTTTTTGTTGTCCGACCCTTGCAGGGCCTGGCTTACGGGAATATCGCCAAAGGCGTCGGTCGCCAGCTGCAGGCTATACGCTTTCAGCACATCGCCGATCGCCAGGTACTGCGTGAGCGCGGCATTTCCGGTGCTGTTGGTGATCATCAACTGCGTATTGATCAGTGCACTTTGATAAAGGTGCTGCCATGCGTAGTTGAAATCCGCATTTACCTGCAGGTACTGATCGATCGTCTTGTATTGCGAAGCGACCGCACTTTGGGTAAAATACTGGGACCAGATGTTGCCGTAGGGATAAAGATCATCGCCTAACGCAACGCCAATGGCCGCCTGGACTGTCGGCAGCAGCTGATCCGGTTGAGCGGCGACAAGATGGTTCGGATCCTGGTTTACATTGAGAAACTTTTTGCAGCCGGACGATAGTAGCAATATCGCGGGGAAGGCAAACAGCGCGATCCTTTTTAGTATATTGATTCGTGTGGTCATAATTGTTTGCATTTTAGAAAGTTAACTTTATATCAACGCCATAGTTCCGAACAGACGGTTGTGCCGTAAAGTCGAAGCCCTGCTCATTACCCGATCCCGAAGAGTTCATTTCCGGGTCTACGTATTTGTTGGACCTGGGCGTCCACAGGAAGAGGTTATTCCCGAACACGCCGATGCTGGCGTGCCCGAACGGCGTCCTTGTCAGTGTGTTTGCCGGCACCTGGTATTCCAGCTGCAGGGAGCGCAATTTGATATAAGATGCGTCAACAACGTTCATCCCCGCAGGCTGAACGTTGACGTAATAGTCCTGCTTGATATACCTGGCTGTCGTGTTTGGCTGGTAAGAAGGCTGTGCTGTTGTTCCCGTATTGATAACGGAACCTGCCCAGATCTGCGGATCGCGGACCCCGCCCGTTTCCAGGGAGGTGCCGTTGAAGTCAGCATTGGCCTTGGTATTGCTGTAATACACGCCACCCTGTTTTGTGTCGAACAGGAAGCCCAGGCTCCAGTTCTTGTACGTGAGCGTACCGCCCAACGATGCCGTGTACTTCGGATCATAGCTGCCCAGGTAGACCGCACTGGAAGTTGGAACAGGTTGCCCATCGGCAGCGCCTACGACAGTATGACCGTTCACGGTCTGATTGGTTACCGCATAGAATTCGCCATAGGGCATTCCTTCCTGAGCGACAATGGCCATGCCGTTAAACCCGCCGACCACTATCTGTGCATGGTTGGGCAGGGAAAGTACTTTGTTTTTATACTTGGTATAGGTGCCGAACAGTTCCAGTGAGAAGTTCCTCGTCTTGATGGGGGTTCCGCGAAGGGTGAGTTCGACCCCTTTATTTTGTATCGTCCCCGCATTCACCGTCGAGTTCAGGTATCCGCTGGAGGGTGCAACGGAAGAAGAGACGATCTGGTTTCTGGAGGTCTTCGTATAATAGTTGGCAATAACGGACAAGCGGCTATCCAGGAAACTGAGTTCCGTGCCAAATTCCGTAGCGGTGGTGATCTCCGGCTTAATAGCCGGATCACCCAGGCTGCTGTTGATCATGAATCCGGGCACTCCGCTAAAGGGAAAGATGGTGGTGCCGCCGGTATAACCGTCCGCAATCTGCGCCTGGGAATAGGTGGTGCTCAGCAGGTACGGCAGGGCATCGTTACCCACTCTGGCCCAGCTGGCGCGGACTTTACCATAGTTAAGGATCCGGTTGATATCGCTACCTTTCAGCAGTTCGGTAAAAACGAAGGCGCCGCTTACGCTCGGGTAGAAGAAGGAATTGGCACCGACCGGCAGTGTCGAGGACCAATCGTTTCGGGCTGTGGCGTCGACGTACACCATATTCCGCCAGGAAAGGCCGAGGTCGCCATAAACAGACACCCTGCGCTGAACCGTGCGCGTATTCTGCGCTAAGACCGGACCGTCACTGTTCCCGAAATTGTACCAGCCCGGAACGATCAACCCGGAACTTTGGTTGGTAGAAGTAACCGTAAGATTGTTATTGTTCAACCGGACGTTGTTGCCCAGCATCAGGGAGCCGGAAAAGTCATCCCAAAAAGTATGTTTGGCGGTGACCATCAGGTCGTGGTTGAATTCGCCGTTCGTAATGACATCTTCTTCGTATCCACCGTTGCTGGTGGCGATCGCCGCCGCGGGATAGGCCGGCGGGTTTCCGCTGGTTCCGGGGTCTGCGGGCGAATAAAGATATTTTGGACTGAGCAATCTTCTGCGGTCGGAATAAAAGTCTTCCGTTACGCGTTCCAGTACGTCCAGCCAGGGAGTCGGCTTGTAGCCCAGGCTGAAGGCGCCCGTGGCTCTGTCCACATCGTCATAGTTCTTGTAGTTCGCCAGCAGGAAATAGGGACTGGGGTAGAACTCCTGGTAGAACCCGTATTTGTCGGAATGGTATACCCCATTGGCATCGGTGTAACCGTAGCCGTTGTACTTGTTGTTCAGATCACTCATCTTGTCGATCGGAATATCCCTGGGGGTCTGATAAAGGCTCCCCAAGGCCGAACCGCCTGCCTGACCGGCAGCGACATTATTGCTATTTATCTTTGTGTAATTGAAGTTGATGCTGGTATAAAAATTATTGGAAAGATTGGCCTTTCCGTTGAACCGCAGGCTATACTTGTTATATCCATCGACATTGGTGGGATAGATGCCATTGGAGTTGAGCGCGCCCAACCCGAGATAGTAGCTGGCTTTGTCGTTACCCGAGGAGATGCCGATATTGTTATCGGTAGCGAAACCGGTACTGAAAAAGTTTTTGATGTTGTTGGGTGTGGCGGAATATGGCTTCGTCTGCTGCACACCGTCGATGGTCTGTCCCCAGGGCTGTACTTTCCCGGTGAACGGAGCGCCCCAGCTGAAGTTATCACCCCAGTCTTCCGTGTTATAAGCGAGCGTTCCATCGCTGTTCACACCGCTATAGTAACCCTGGCCGTACTGATTCTGGAAGTCAGGCAGCTTGAGAACAGAAGAGAATGTGTTGGTGCTGCTGACCGTTATCTCGGCCTTCCGGCTGTTGGACCCGCTTTTCGTCGTGATGATGAGCGCGCCGTTGGAAGCCCGGGCGCCGTACAGCGCGGAGGCTGCGGGGCCGGCCAGGACGGTTACGGATGCGATATCGTCAGGGTTAACGTCATTACCGCGGTTGCCGAAGGTCACTGCGGTCAATGATCCGCCGCCGATCTTGTCGGTGTTGTCATAAGGCACGCCGTCTATTACGATCAGGGCCTGGTTGTTACCCGTGATAGAAGAACCGCCTCTTAATACGACACGCGTGCTTCCGCCGGGAGCTCCGGTGCTGGAAGTGATGTTCAGACCGGCGACTCTGCCACTCAGCGAAGTGAGCGCGCTTGAGCTCTGACCTACGTGAAGCTCGCTTGCTTTGATAGTCGGAGCGGCATAACCAAGTGAGCGCTGTTCTCTTTTGATCGCATTGGCTGTTACGATGACCTCCGTGAGGCTGTTGTTCTTTTCCTTCAGGACCACCTGAAGATTGTCTTGTGCTTTAACTTCGCTTGTTTCATAACTCACGGCACTGAAAATGAGCGTCTTTCCGGGTGCAACGGGGAGGGAAAAATTTCCGGCTTCATCCGTTTGGGTGCCGACATTCGTATTCTTAATCTTAACAGTTACGCCAGGAACAGCGATTCCTTTATCATTTTTTACTGTTCCTTTTATCGGGGGTGTTTGCGCGTTAGAAGTAGTAGTGGCAAACAAGAGCGCAACTGAACTTAACAGCAGTAGCAGTTTTCTTCTCATATTAAATTTGTTGACTAAATGTGACTGTGTGAATTTGCATTGGACGTATAAATCCTGAAGGATCTCATAGTTGTTGTTACGGCATATATATTTTTAAGTTAAAAAAAGTGCAAAGTTATAATGACAACAGTTCTCTACGAAATTTTATTAAGCAATTGTTAATGGAAAAAGAAATTTTATCTTCGCGAAGTGCGCGCAAAAAAATCACGAAACAAAATGATCGGTAAGATGCAGCACCAGGAATTTGAAACTCCTGAGGAGCTACGAGATACCATAAAGTGTTTTTGGTACAACAGCGGAGACTTCGGAGACCTGCCCGCGAGTTTTGAGGTGTTACCCGATGGTTATGCTGAGATCATTTTTTATTTCGGCAGTGTGTGCAGCGTTGCTTACCCGGAAGGCTTGCGGCCCTTATCATCGCCATTTATAATGGGGCTGCTCGATCAACCTGTTCATTTACACACGAGAGACCGTTTAGAGGTCATTGGCATCCGGTGCTTTCCCTGGACCGTGTTCGATCTGCTGGGACTGCCGTCCGGTAAAGACGGCGTGCAGCTCTTCGAGCATCCTATCGTGCAGCTTCAATCCACCTTGTCCGGGAGTATCCATGCCGGCAGGATCGATGAAGCAATGGCCCAGGTAAAACAGTATTTCCTGAATATGCGGGCGGGAGTTGCCGTTGACAGTCTATTATTCAAAGCGGGACTTGCCATGAGGGCAGCAAACGGCACCCTGCCGGTTAGCCAGGTAGCGGCGGCGGCACATGCGACGGTTAGAACACTGGAAAGGAAGTTCAAGCAATCTTCCGGCTATTCTGTTAAAGACGTGTCCGGCCTTATGCGTTTTGAACAGGTGAGGAACCAACTATGGCTTTATCCAAATTCCAGCATCGCCGGCTTAGCCCATGAGCTTGGTTATACAGATCAATCCCACTTAAGCAGGGAATTCAAGCGCTACAGCGGCACTACGCCGGCGGCATTCGCGCGCAAAGCAAAGAAAAGTAAACAGGCTATAAGCGACGATTTTGTCGCGTTTGTACAAGCCTAGCGGGAGAGCGTTCCGGAATTTTGCGGGATGAAAGATGTAATTATTTCCGGGGCCGGCCCTGTAGGCCTGTTCCTTGCCTGTGAACTGGCCTTAGCCGGCTGTTCCGTCCTGATATTGGAAAAGACAGAGAATCCGCTCTCGCCATTGAAGCAACTTCCTTTCGGGATACGGGGACTTTCGGCGCCTACGATCGAAGCGCTTTACCGTCGCGGGCTGCTTGAAGAACTTGAAATACATAAACACCTTAAAAGTCCTCATTCCAATGCCGTACAAGGGCCTCGCCGGCAGGCAGGACACTTCGCCGGCATTCCCTTTCATGACGGAGATATCGACACCTCACAGTGGAGGTATCGACTGGCAGGCTCGACCAAAACGAGTATTATTTCTGAGATGGCGGAGCTCGAAACGGTGCTGGGCAGCCGCGCAGCGGCCCTTGGTGTAGCGATCAGGCGGGGGCTTGCGCTTAGCGGATTTTATCAAACCGGGGACGGAGTAACTGTTCAGGCAGGTGACGAGACTTTTACCGGTCGATGGCTTGTGGGGTGCGATGGAAGCCGCAGTGTTGTACGCAAGGCAGGCGGTTTTGAGTTCGCGGGTACGGAGCCGAAATTTACCGGCTACTCGGTCAAAGCGGACATTGACAATCCGGAGAAACTCCTTCCAGGCCGCAACTTTACCTCCACAGGCATGTACCTGCAGTCGCAACCCGGGTATCTGATCATACAGGATTTTGATGGCGGAGCCTTTCACCATTCGGGAGCGCCGATCACGCCCGAACATGTTGAGCAGGTGTTAAGCCGCATCTCGAACACCGACGTTACTATCGGCGCCCTGCATGTCGCAACCACGTGGACGGACAGGGCACGACAGGCTACCACCTATCGCAACGGGCGGGTACTCCTGGCCGGCGATGCCGCGCATATCCATGCACCGTTGGGCGGTCAGGGACTTAACCTTGGGCTGGGTGATGCCATGAACCTGGGCTGGAAGCTTGCCGCAACCATTCATAAGAAAGCGCCAGAGGGCCTGCTGGATAGTTATAACACCGAACGGCACCCTGTTGGTGCACAGGTGCTGGATTGGTCACGCGCCCAGGTGGCCATCATGGGACCGGAACCACACGCCCGGGCGTTGAGCTCAATTATCCGTGACCTTATGGATACGCGCGATGGTGCGACTTATTTTGCAGGCCGGGTGTGGGGCATTCACACACATTATCACCTGGGTGGCGGTCATCCGCTGGTGGGTTATGGAGTTCCTGATTTTGAGCTGCAAGAGGGTGTAACGATCGGTGAGTTGATGCACGATGGTCTGGGGATCCTGCTGGATTTTGTTGGGAATAGCTCACTAAAACAGCTGGCGGGTGAATACGGCAACCGGATCAAGTATGTTTCGGGCCAGGCGAAGGAACAGTTGGGCCTGACCGCGGTACTGATCCGCCCGGATGGGTTTGTCGTTTGGGCTACTGAGCAGGACCCCGATCCTGGGGAAGCCAAAAAGGCTGCCGCGGCCTGGTTTTAAAACTAAGCGCTAAGGGAGCTGCATTGAAGAAAAGACAGGCTGAGAGGCAACCCGATACGAAAGAACCAACGGCCGGCTCCCAATACTGTCATTGAATTTTTATAGCGCCCCGAGCTGTTTCAGGAATTTCTCCGAATTGAGTTTGGTGGCTGCGGGCGGGTTCATGCTGAGCGATTTTTTAAAGCTGAGGATCGCATTCTTCTTGTCGCCCTTGGCGGCATAAGCTTCGCCCAGGCTGTCGAATGTGTTGGGGCTCTTCGGATGCTTTTGCGTGTTCAGGACGAAGACCTCGATGGCGCGGTCGTAGGATTTGTCGTTCAACAGCTGATAGCCGAACTGGTTGAGTTCGTTCTCGCTGCCGACGGCGACCGCATCATGCATCAGACTGTCGGATTGCGGGTTGTCACCTGTGGCCTTAAGCAGTTTTGCTTTTGTGGAAAGCGTATTGAAATTCGGGCTGATCAATATGGCGCGATCGATCCAGGCCATCGCCTGAGCAAGATTTACGTTGTTTGCCAATGCATAATTGGCCGCACCCGCATAGCCCTGCCAGTTGAATCCGACCGGACCCTTCAGTTCTTCCTGTGCGTTGGACATTACGATCTGATCCACCTCAAATTCGATCTTTACCGGGAATTGCTTTTTCTCCCAGTTGAGGTCCAATTCTGCGGAGGTCTTTGTCAGGTTTTGAAAATCATAGGTCAGCATTTCCGTGGGTGCGATCTCCTTCAGGTTGATCTTCGCCCGAAAGAGATCATGATCGCTCACATACCAGAAGCTTCCCCAGGACCGGCTATCTTTTGAAACGATGACTTCCCCTGTGTTGTCCTCGTTGATCACAAAAAAGAGCCCATATTCGCCGGCGGGGACGGCATGTCCCTCGATGGTTGCGGGATGGGACAACCGGATCACCGTATTTTCATTGGCGCCTGCCCGCCAGGGTGCGGGGTTACCGGCACCAAAGGCCTGTTTGTTATAGCCATAGGGAACGAGGTTGCCCCAAACCGTCCGGCCTTTGACCGACGGGCGGGAATAGCTGACCGTTACCGTGGAGATGCCGATGGTCTGGGATACCGTTGCGGCGGGGCTCGGTGTTCTTGGCGTGGTGATATTCTGGGAGTGGGCCGTAAATACGAGGATGAATAGCGGCAGGGCAAGCCAGTGCCTGACGACAGTCAACTTTAACATGTTAGTTGGTTTTCCTTAAGATACGAATAAACCGAAGACCGCGCAAAAAACCTTACCAGGACCGGAATTAAGGGCGCTGAAGAAGTTGATGACACGGCCGGGACCGGTTATTTAGCATCTGCCGCTGTCTGCAACGCCTTTATGTCGATCTTGATCATCTTCATCATGGCTTGCATAACGCGACCGGCCTTTGCTGAAAGCGCATTCCCCAATCTCATTTCATCGGATTCAGTACCTTTACCCCGCTAATCTTCCCATCCACAGGCGTGGTCTACAATTCAAAATCAAACAAGATGAGAACAGTAGAAAAAGACACCATTAAAAGCAGCTTCCTGGTATACCGGCAAAACAAGTACTTCCCCATACCGGTCGACACCATTGCATTTTTCTATGTAAAATTCACCGCTTCGGTGATGGTCTGTTTCAACCGGGAGGAGTATTCGATCAACGACTCGCTCGACCATATTCAGAACAGGTTGCCGGACCTGAAATTCTTCAGGGTCAACCGGCAGTTCCTTGTCAACTTCAATGCGGTGAAAGAAGTGGAGCACTATTTCGCGCGGAAGCTTTTGGTCAGCCTGATGATCCCGGCTGCCGAAAAAGTACTCGTCCCAAGAGAAAAAGCCAGCGCGTTTCTGCGCTGGCTGGAAAACAGATGATGCCTCTAAGCCCGCTTACCGCAGGGTCTTAAAGGCTTTGCGCATCTCTTCACAAAAAAGTTGTGGCTGCTCCCAGGCCGCAAAGTGGCCGCCTTTTTCCAATTTGTTATAATAAATGAGACTGGAAAAGGCCTTTTCAGCCCAATCCCGGGGACAGAAGAATAGTTCATCAGGAAAGGCGCTGACGGCCACCGGGATGGTGATATTCTTCGGGGCGAAGAAAAAGTGTTTATTCTCCCAATAGAGCCGGGCCGAAGAAACTGCCGTATTCGTCAGCCAGAAAAGGGTGACATTATCCAGGACATTTTCCGGGGTAAGCCCTTCGGCTTGTCCGTCAATGGACCGGGCGATCATCTCGAGGCTGCGGGCATCGTGATCGAGCATATAGGCGGCCAGGCCGACGGGTGAATCCGCAAGACCGGTGAGCGATTGAGGCCGCGTGGCCATATGGAAGGCATAATAAACCTGCGTGTAGAAAAAGCTAAGCTGCTGGTAAGCATGTTTCTCCTCTGCGCTAAGGCCGGCGGGCATGGGAGCATTGGCGAGGGCAGCCTTGTCGATCTCGGGGGGAACGGCACCGGGCATGTTCGTGTGGATCCCGATCAATTCAGGGGGCGCCTGCACTGCCATTAGTTCTGTAATAAGTGCTCCCCAATCGCCACCCTGCGCCACGTATTTTGTATACCCAAGACGCTTCATCAATTCCACCCAGGCTTGCGCGATACGATCCGGGCCCCAGCCGGTGCCGGTTGGCTTACCTGAGAATGCATACCCCGGCATCGACGGGATCACGAGATGAAAGGCATCCGTTGCTTTGCCGCCATGGGCCGTTGGATCGGTGAGGGGTTCGACGATTTTCAATTGTTCCACCACGGATCCTGGCCAACCATGCGTCACGATCATCGGCAGGGCCTTTTCATGTTTGGACCGTATGTGGATGAAATGGATGTCCAGCCCGTCGATGGTCGTCATGTAATTGGGTAATGAATTCAACCGGGACTCCACTTTCCGCCAATCATACTGGTCCGCCCAATACTGCGCCAGTCGTTGGATCGTGGCAAGCGGGGTGCCTTGTGAAAAATCATTGACCGTTTCTTTTTCGGGCCATTTTGTCGCCACGATGCGGCGATGCAGATCGTCGAGATCAGCCTGGGGGAAATGGACTTCGAAGGGCTTGATCGACTCGGCGGTCACGAGCGCCGGAGCGACACTGGTTTCGCTTGTTTTCATTGCTTTGTTGTTTTGCATTGAAGGTAGGCCCGCCACCCTGCCATCGCCAAGCAGCAACACGGAGAAACGGTCCAACTGACGGGTGAGACGTTCAGCCGACTCCTTCGGTCGGCTTCGATGCCGGCGCATCGGCCGCGGGATTCAGCTACCCAGCCATTTCCTGAACTGTTCACGGGCCGCCGACACCAGTGCCGACGCTGTCCCCCGGTCGATGCTCATCAGGCCCGTCACCATTTTCATGGGATATCGATCAATGACTATGAGGTTATAGGCCATCCGGTGGTTACGCGGGAGTCGTCGAAGCAGTTCGATCAGGTGACGATCGTTCAGCGCGTCCAGATCCTCTATGGGAAGCCGTTCATCCTGCCGGATCGCCACCTGGGATCGAATGCTGTTACCCGCTGCATCATCGGCGGTGCTGCCATCGATGGCTCGCGCGGCGGCGACGAAGGACTTTTCAAGACAGCGAACGATCACCTGCTGCTTCATCCAGTCCAGGACCCAGTTCTCGTCGCTGAGATATTCTATCGACATCTGCTTCAACTCGCGGAATACGGTCAGCATTCCCTGCTGCGTCACTTCCACCGCGTCTTCGTAGGTTTCGCAGTATCGATACGCCACCCGCAGCAGATACCCATAGTGTCTTTCATAAAAATGCCGGTAATCGATCCACCCCACCCCGCCGGCCCATTCCTTTTTCGCCGTTGCCATGCCCAGACCTTTGTATTCTGGTAACAATCGGGGTGCCAATTCAAGGTGGGCCTGAGGCTCAATGGGCTATAGATTGTATCCGGGGTTTTTGGTTGCGATATATCGACATTCGGCGTCCAATAAAGCTATTGACCGACCGTTGGCAAACTGGGCTGGAATAACTTTTGCCTGTTATACTATCGATTTGCCAATTATAACATCCATATGAAAAGAATACTCGGCATTTTATTACTGGTTATCGGGGTCCTTATGCTGATCTACACGGGTTTTTCCTATAAAAAACGGGAAAAGGTTGTCGACGCGGGACCCCTCCACATCTCCGCTGACAAGGAAAAGTCGGTCAACTGGCCGCCTTATGTGGGCGGCATCCTCGTCATAGGCGGGATCGTACTGCTGGTTGCCGGCAGCGGGCGGAAGGCGGCATGAGTCAAAATATCCAGAAAGGTGCTATTTTTGTCCTTAGTTGCCTCCAGCAATTCCTAACCCAATCCCTAACTACATGGCTATCAAAACTATTTTCTTAGCCGACGACGATAAAGACGATCTCGATATGCTTTCGGCCGTTCTCTCAGAACTGATGCCTGGCAGTCTCATCCGGACCTTTTTGGACGGCACCGAACTGGTTATGCATCTGGCCGCGCACCCCGATCAGCAAGCCCCGCAGTTGATGATCCTGGACTATAAAATGCCGCTTATGGACGGGCCCGCGGTGTTAAACCGGCTTCAGTCAACTCATCATGCTTTTATCCCTGCCTTTATTTTGAGTACTTCCCAGGAAGAGCGGGACAAGGCGCGCTGTCTGCAGGCGGGCGCATCGGGTTATTTTTCCAAGCCTACCAATTATGGTGAATTAAAATTCATTATTTTGGAGATCATGCGCCGATGCGAAGCAGGCGGCCACCACTCAAACCGGAAATAGCCCATGGCTTGAACCTACGCGGGTCTTTGTTCTGTTTGGCTTTACCGGTACGATGCTGCTGCCGGCTTTTTCCCGTCAGCCGAAGCGGCGGGCAGCGGCTCATACTTCATCCAGTCTACCTCCAGTTCGTAGGGATGAAGGGGCTTTTCGGTAGAATGAGGGTTGGTTTGCACCGACCAGGTATTGGTATACCAGAAATTCATGCGATATTCTGTCCGGTTGAGGGGAATGCCGAGCTGCGACCCCTGATAATCCCACAACATTATCTTTTTTCCCGAAACGGGGTGTATGATCCACCAGCATAAACGGTTTGGATACCAATCGAAACCATAGGTGTAGAATTTGGAGGAAGCATCAAAGCCTTCAATGGCGGGAATTGTCTCCGGCCGGGCTTGCAAACCCGTCAGATCAGTCGCAACCCCGTTGTGATTCACCTTCGAGATCGTATTATAGATGATGCCTTTGGCGAGATTGATCGTCCTGCCAATGCGCTGTAATTTATTTTCAGAACCCGTCCAGGTGCCGATATACAGGACGGTGGGATCCGCGATCAGCCATTCGATATCGATCTCGCTAAGACCCTGAACACTGTCCATATGGTAGGTGAAATAGCCAACAACAGCACCTACATCGGGCTGCACATTCTTTACATCCGGGATCCTGATCCGGGCGGAATAGTTTCCGAAATGTGTGAATTTCCCCGAGATGATCTCCGGTCCCCTGCCCGCACCTGCGCTGTCCGCCGGATCGATCTTAAACAACAACACCCTGGTTCCCGGCTCTATCGACGAATTGGCGCCGACCACGTATTTAAAACCATCCCTTCTTCCCGTCGATCCATACCGGAAGTTGTGCAACACAGAATCATTGAACGCTTCTGTAAAAGAATGTGCCGCGGTTTCTTTTTGGGCGCTTGCCATAGAGATGGTCAGGCCTGCAATTGCGGAAAGGATCAGTTTCTTCATGGTCGACGATTGTTGAGGGATTATTCGTACTCCCGGTAAGCCCCGAACCTGGCAAGGCGGTCTTCACCCAACTGCTTTGGGATCGGGAACGCGGGGATATTTAGTTTCTCGCAAATTTGCATCCAAAGCCCGGTACGGGTATAGGTCTGATGCACCATTTGAAAGGGTGTCGATAGCAGCAGGTCTTTTGCCGCACCTGGCTCCCCTTTGTCGATCAGCAGCTGAATCTCTCTTTCAATAACCCATTCATCCTTCAACGCATCGACTTTCGATAACCATTTTTCGCGTTCGACAAGGGTTTCGGGCCCGATCTTTTTGAGCATTTTATCGCGTTCGATAATCAACTGGGGGTGGATCTGTAGCCAGGGTTCGGTTATTTTGTCAAAGGCTTTCCTTGCGCCGGTTATGTCCCCCTTTTGCTTTAGCAATCTTGCCAGAAGGGCCTTTGCCAATCCATTCTGTGTAGCCGACAATACCTGAATGGCTTCGGCCGATCTGCCCCTGCCTGCAAGCCATGTTCCATAATAGAACTTCCATTCGTCGGCGATAGTTCCCTTCGTGTCCGCGATGACCGACTTAAAAGGGTCTGCCAGGTTTTCCATTCCGGACGGCGGCCAAAGGTCCTGATCGATTGCAGGAGGAGCGGGCGGAAGCGACTTCTTTTGATAAGCATGCTGAAGACGTTGCCACACCTGTACAGTCGCGGGGCGGGACCAGCCAAAAAGGGGAATGTCTTTAACCGGCCTCAACGGCGCGGACGGCAGTTTCAAGGAATAAATGTCCAATTCCTGATCCGTGGGTATCCAATATTCTACATGCCATTTCGTTTCTTTTGGCCGCAATTGCGCTTTCACCGACTGGTCGCCTAAAGGGCCGCCCTGTAGCTCCAGATATTGCTGGCTTCTGGCTGTGCTTAGCATCGACCACGCGGTGTCGGCCGCTACTCCATAGCTCCACAACTTTATGCCGGGTGCGATATTTTCCTTTGCTATATGATATAATCCTGTTCCCAATGAAGGCGTATAGGCGCCAAAGGCATTTGCGTCCTTGCTTTCCCAGAAATAACCGGTCATTTCCTTTATGTCCGACTGGGTTTTTGGCCCCTGCGTTTCCCAATCGATCGTATCGACTTTTGAGGAGTGAGACAGCACTTTCCCTTTGGGAAAATAAAACCGGGTATCGGCCGCCGATGGGATTGCTGCATTTGACCAGGACATCCATGGGTAAGCCTCTGTTCCGGGATTGTAAAAGACGGCCCGTTCTGTCAGGAAATCATCGTCGGGTCCCAGTGAGTATTCCACAGACCATTGCATGCCGAAACGCAGCTCCCGTTCGCCACAGGTCACATAGATGCGGTCTTTTGTCCGGTGGATAGCAAAGTCTACCTTTTCATTTTGGCTGGGTGAATGCGATATCGGAAAACTCACTTCGATTCCCCCCGCTGTAAAGTAAAAGCGGGGCAATATGCGGGTTTGCCTGATGACATCGGGCACATATAACACCTCTTTCCCGGATTTTCGAAGGAGTATCGAAGTGATCTTACCCCCCAGGTCCGGACATATCGTTACTTTGAGCCAGTCATTCTGCAAAACGATATAGTGATATTTTTTGAGGACCGGGCGGTTTGATGTTTCACAGTAACTCACGTAGGGGTATACTCCGTTTGGATCAAAGGCCGTTGGGATCGGCCCGAACGGCGTCAGGTTATGCGTTAACTTGTAATCGTCGAATTCGGAGCAGGATAATTTCGACGGGGAGGGTTGCGCCGCTGCGTTCATAACGAGGGCCATCCAAACGGCCGCTATAAGGGCTTTTCGTTTCATTTTCCTATTTTATTCAGGAATGCGCTCAATTCCCTGATCAGTCTTTCTCCCTCGTATACCTGTGACTTAAGCGTATCCTCATTAAATGTATGCTCGATGGTTAGGGGTTTCAGTTGTTCATCCAATTGGCGTAGCAGGTCGCGGCATTTTTTATCCGTGGAAGATGCCAGTTTTTCCCTCAATATCCTGATCTTCTCGAAATCAACGATGCCCTCCCGCAATTTTTCAAACCGGATACAGCTATTGGCGCCCGGGTACACCAGGTAACAATCTCCTGCCGGCCAGCTTCCGTGGCGCGCGTCCCTGTCGGGATCCTGGGTCCATGCATCATAAGCCCAGCGCAGGAAGCCGCTATAGCCATAAGCCGCCGCGTACCAACTAAGCCATCTGCCTTCGATCGGTGGCGAAAATAGAAAGGTATTTGGTTTTGCGGGCTGACAACACACATAAAAAGTGGTCGTAAAGCCTTTGACCTTGCGCTGTGCAACGACAGCCATCGGGGATTCCTTTTCTTTGACATACGAATAGTCATCCAACAGGTCTTTTAGTTCGGGATGCCAGTCGCCGGCATAGGTAATCTTCCAGCCGCGCCAATTGGATCTGATGAAGGTAATGGCCGCCAGTGTCTCGTCCAGGGGGTTTTCGTTGATGCCGATGTATGTCTTGTTCAGCCAGCCCTTTTTTGTCAAATGTGCCCTGAGGTCATCGAGGAACGGTCCCCAGTAGGCTTTGAACTTATCCGAACCGGGTGGCCAGTGCTCTATCACATAGTTTCCCGTTGCAGCATCGATATATCGAAAACGGTACTCGCCGGGTACGGGCGTATAGACCGTGATGGCTTTATCGATGCCTACACTCATGGCGAGTTCAACGTACTCGTCAAATATTTTATAGTCGAATTTCCAGGTACCATCCTTTTGTTTGAACGACTCGATCATCCCTCCTTCGATAGCATAGGAATTATCACCCCAGGGAGAGTTCACTGCATAGGTAGTGATATATTTGCCGCCTGCGCCCGCATAAAGTTTCAGGTGTTTTTTTAAAAGCGACTTATGCTCCGCGGACCAGGGCTGCAGATGGTTGTCCCAGGCGACCACCCAGGGATTTTGCCACAGATCGAGCCGGTATTTCCATTCATGCGGTGGGGGGAGAAGCGGCGGTTGCACCTCCAGGTTTACCGGTAGGGACTTTTTAAAGCCTTTGGCGAGTATTTCAATGTTCCCTTTGTAATGCCCGGGCTGTGCACCGGCGGGGATATCGATGCTCACCCAAACCGGCCTGACGGTCATCCCCGGCACATCGAAGCGGTCAAATGGTTCGAAGCGGTCAGGCAACAGGTACCCGTTTTTGTATGGCGACTCGCCGCAGTTGCCCTCTTTTGATCCATAAGGATAGTTGCCCAAAACATAACGCACCATGTTGACGGTGATGTTATCCTTGCTTATGGAAGCACCCTTGGCCGTTTTCAGGTCGCTCAATTTAAACCGCACCTGTTCGAGGGTATCGGCGGACCAGACGACTATCTCTATGTTCAAGCGTTGGCCCCGCCACCCACAACCATCCCATGCATCCGTTTCCTTTACCGTGGGGACTTCCGTCCGGAAGTAAGGCTCATCCGTGGAACCAAAGCCGACATGCGGACCCTGTTGTGAATTCCAGGCAGCAGGATGGGTTGGTTTGTCGAAGGTGAGTTCTTTTTGGTAATGTGGGCTTAATGCAGGCATCAGGGACGAATCAATTTGTCCGTAATGTTCCTGGGCAAACGCTGGTTTTATGACAAACTGTAAGATCAGAAAAAACAGAATACTCTTTCTCATTATCTGGATTTACTCATTGAGTGCATATTAAAGATACTTTTTTTTAAGGGTTGTGTACACGTCCATTCAAATCATCAGTAAATGCCGGAGCTGGGGATCGCAGGATATGCGATCCAGTTCGGACTTGACAAGTGCAGCGATATCCGCGCGAACCTGTAGTACAGGATGGTTCCTACTTTTGCGAAGGCTTTATTTTTGCAAGCATATTTCGTAGAGTTGAATGAGGAGGGTTTTTATTGCCGTCATGTTTTGCGTCAGGCTGAATTCTTCGGCCAGCAGGAATTCGAGGATTTCCTGTCCAGCCGGGCCGGGTAAATGAGTTTGCAGATGTTCCACCGCTGCGGTAAAGCTTCTGCGGGCTGTTTCCAATTCGTTTTTGATGCTGATGAGTTCGTTGTGGAGGTCGTCGAGGGATTGGTTGCGGACCTTTTTTACAATGGGTTCCTGTTGCAGGAGGGCGCGCACAAACTCAGCGAATATCCGGTGGTTGGTGCCGGCGAATTTTTCCTTTAGCGCCGCCAATTCGGTAGGAGTGACAGAGACGACAACCGTTTTGCTCCTGCGTTCTTTCTTCTTCATGATCTTTCTCTTCTGTTGAACGATTACCCATTTGCAGTGGGAGGCAATGGTAGATTACTTATTCGATCACGAATTTAGTATAACGGATGAGAGTATCGCCTGATGACTCAATTTTACCTATCAGGGATCTCCAGGCCGAGCGGCTGTCGTTTTTGGGAGTGACGATCAGGGCGGGGCCCTGATCGTCTATTATAGATGATTGTTTGTGAAGTATGGCGTCGCATGACGCGGACTGATGGAGAAGGCGACGGTGGAGCAGATGACCGGGCCGGACCTACGCGGCAGGCCAGATGAGAGGAAAGCCGGCAGTATTATGGCAACGGGCGCGGCGGCAATTTGGCCTCTTTAATATTTAGTGGGCTCGGCCCCAGCATTTTACCCTGCAAAGCGGCCATCGCCTGTTTTGCCTGATCTTCCCTCATTTCAACGATTCCCTTGCCCCTGCTTAAGCCCGTGATAGGGTCAATGATGATCTTTGTATAGTCAACCCAGCCGAAGGGGTTAAAAAGGCGCTGAAGATCAAACTTGTCGTAGTGGCGCGGAAGTCCCGATATAGTCATTCGCATAAGGCAAAAATAGGCCGTTTTTCCGGCCTACCTAGGCCTCAGGACGAAATTCGGGGCTTTTTATTTAAAAAGCTACCCGGGCAGAAACGGTTTCTTCACTATATTTTGCCGAAGTCTGTGGCTGCCGATCGGCCATTTTCCGGAAGTAGACATACGACAGGACGGCCAGGGTCAGGGGTAATGCCATAAAGAGATAGTTGGCCGCCGGGGTACCCACGGCAATAATGGAAACGGTGGCGCCGATGAGGTCAAAGAACAATCCCGCAAAGGCCCATTCCTTGATACGCCGGCTGATGGGAAGCAGGATGGCCAGCGCGCCCAGCGCTTTGGCAATACCGATAAAGGGAACGAAATACAGGGGATATCCTAACCCGTCGTGAATACCCTTAACCGCAGACGGGTTGGACATAATGTCGGGAATGGCGGAGCCAGCCATCATAAAAAGGAACAGACCGGTGAACACCCAGTACAAAATTTTAATCTTTTTCATCGTTGCAGGTTTTTTTTGTTATTAATGCTTGACCACACAAAGATGAAAACTAAAATCGAGTCCGGGCGGTGGTGGTTCTGTCAATTAAGCGGGGTGATTACGACATTACTCACTTCTGAGGCTTTTCACCGGGTTGGCCAGGGCCGCTTTTATTGCCTGGAAGCTCACGGTTAAAAGCGTGATCACCAATGCACCGGCGCCGGCGGCAGCGAATACCCACCAAGAGATATCGGTCCGGTAGGTGTAGTTGGAGATCCATTTGTGCATGAAGTAATAAGCGATGGGTGAAGCGACGAAAAACGCAATGATCACCAACAGTACGAAGTCTTTTGACAGCAATCGCCATACACTAAATACCGTAGCGCCCAGCACCTTTCTCACGCCGATCTCTTTGATACGGTTCTCGGCCATATAGGCGGACAAAGCAAAAAGCCCCAGACAAGAGATCAGGATCGCCAGCCCGCCGAAAAGAGCCGACTGAACACCCGTACGGCGCTGATCCTCGAATTTTTCGGCATCGGCCTCGTCGACAAACCGGAAATTGAATGGATACTCCGGGTTATATTTTTTAAAGATCGTTTCGATCTTTTTCATATTATCCGCAAGGCCATCGGCCGGATCCAACCGGAAGGTGATCGCACCAAACCAATTCTTTGGCCCCTGAATGATCGTCGGCGCCACGGAATAGAAGGGAGACCCGGGTACAAAATCTTTTACGATCCCCACTACCGTCCAGTTTCCCTGCGGGTTTTTAATCGTCTCACCGATGGGCTTTTTGAGGCCCATTGCGGCCATGGCCGATTCGTTCAGTAAGACCGCGGTGGTGTCGGTTGGGTGAACAACGGTGTTGATCGTGCGACCTGCGATCAACTTCAACCCCATGGTCTCCAGGAAATCGTTGTCCGTATAAAATTCATTAAAAAAAACCTTCTTATTGGGGTCGGCGCCCGGCCATTTGTAATTGTCGGCACCGCTCCAGATATAGGTGATCGGCGAATTTGACCGGGTAACGGAAGTAACCGCGCCACTGGCCAGCAAGTCCTGCCTGATCGACCGGTATTCGTTATTTACATTTCCGTTGATATAGACAAAAGCCAGGTGGTCCCGATTGTAGCCGGGATCGCGTTTGCTGGCATAGTTGATCTGCCGGTAGATAATGACCGTACAGATGATAAACGTAATGGCAAAGCAAAATTGAAAGACGACCAGGACCTTTCTTATGCTGACCAGGTTATAGGCTGTTTTGAATGTCCCCTTCAGAACGCTGATCGGCTTATAGGCCGATAAATAGAACGCGGGATAACTCCCGGCGATCAGGCCGGTGATGACGGTAAATCCAACGATCGCCAGCCAGAAATACGGATTCTGATAGGGAACGACCAGGTCTTTCCAGGTCAGCCAATTGAATCCTTTGATGCTCAATTGCACGATGCCCACAGCGATGAGCCCCGACAAAAACGAGATGACGATGGATTCACCCAGGAACCTGAAAATGATGGAACCTTTTCCGGCCCCGATCACCTTACGCACACCCACTTCTTTTGCCCTTTTCACGCTCTGCGCCGTACTCATGTTCATATAATTGATACAGGCGATGAGGAGGATGAACCCTGCGATGATCCCGAACAGCCGCACATTCTCAATTCCGCCGCCGACAATTTTACCATTTTCAAACCGGGAATAGAGGCGCCATTTGGTTATGGGATGCAGGAAGACCTCGTTGCCACCCTTGCCGGCATGCGCTTTTATTACGTTGCGTAAAAGATTATCCGCAGTCTGCTCAGAAATTCCGGGTTTTAACAATACAAAAGTCCGGGTACCATCATCTGTCCAGCTTGGTTTATACCAATGGATCTCCTTCATATAGCTATAGGGGATCAGGTATTCAAAATCGAGTGCTGTATTTTTCGGCAGGTCTTTTACGATCCCATCGATCCTGAAATAGGCATTGCTATCTATCCGGATAACCTGACCCATTGCATCCCGGCCGGGAAAGATCTTTTTTGCAAATTTTTCGGTAATCACCATCGATCGCGGAGCGTTCAACGCCTGTTGGATGTTTCCTTCGACGAGGGGGAAGCTGAAGATCTTCAGAAAGCCGGGGTCTACCATCATACCATTTGCTTCAAAATGCCTGTCGCCTACGTTGAGTACCAGAGGTCCGACACCATTCAACCGGCAAACTTCCTCCACCTGAGGATAACTTGTCTGGATGACGGGCGTCAGCACCGAGGGCACCGCGCCCCAGGATTCGATCTTCCCGTTGATCGTCGCACGACTGAACAGGAGATAGATGCGGGCTTTCTTTTCATGAAACTGATCGAAATTCACTTCATCCTGTATCCATAGCAGAATGAGTATGGCGCTTGCCATCCCGATCGCCAGGCCGGAGATATTGATGAAGGAGAATCCCACATATCGCGACAGATTCCTGAAAATGACCTTGAGATAGTTTGCCAGGATGGCGGGGTTATAAATGGACGGACGTTCGGCTCTTTTGGCGGTCTGCATTTTTCGTTCCAGCCGGCGCATATGCCTACTATATGCTTTTTCCAGTTGCTGCTCGTTTTGGCCTTCCGCGGGCTTCCATAGGTGGCCGAGGGTTTCGACAAAGGCCCGCAACTCAGGGTCATCCTGCATGAGGCCATGCAATTCCCGCAATTCCTCCGGGGATGCTTCCCCAGTCATTTTCCGGCTGATCAATTGCCAGAGGTGCTGATTGTAATTCATAGTCAGGTCAGTTACGGGAATGCTCGCCAAGAGTATACCATTTTCTCAATCTATTGAAAAATAAGCAGTTGACGGTTTTTCCGGAAAGGATTTTGTCCGTAATTGTTACAAGAGTGCACGGTTTAAAGGCCGGCTCATTCCGCGGTCAGCCGTATGACGACACTGGTGCGGCTGCTGTTTATCTGCGGGTCGAGACCGATCTTCATCAGGAAGTCGCCTGAATAGACGCCATTGTTCTCCCGGCCGGATCTCGACCCGGGGTAGCGGTCGACCTCTTGCACCCGGTAGTGTTTTGCCGGATCAAGGCCTTTGAGCCGGATCGGCGCTTTGTTACCTGCACCGTACCGGTTATTGGCGAGGTAGTTGAAGAGGACGGCGGATGAACGGGCGGAATCGACAAAGAGCATGGAGGCCATATCCGCTATATGAGGATCCGAAAGGCGGTATTGGTCACCCTGCCAGATAACCGATCTTATTTCGCCGTATAGTTTCAGCGCGTTTTGACAAAAGGCGAGATCGGCGGGGGAGAGCTTAGCTACCGGGATGTCGAATCCCAATTTACCCATCATCGCGACGTCGATCTTGAATTTGAGGGGTTGTTTGCCCCAGTTGGTGACATGATTGGCGCTGGCGATGGCCGGATAGAAATAGGAGTATTCCCATTGGATAAAGATGCGTTCAAGGGGATCGGTGTTGTCGCTGGGCCAGTATTCGGTGAAATATTTCAGGGCGCCATAGTCGACCCGGCCACCGCCGCCGGAACAAAGCATCATGGGTATGGCGGGATATTTTGCGCGGAGGCGATCAAGGACATGATAGAGTCCGCGGACGTAATCGACATAGAACTGGGATTGGTCTTTTTTCAGATAAGCGGAATACGCGTTATAGATGACGGCATTGCAATCCCATTTGATATAGGCGAGGCCCGGATTTTTTATGAACAGGGAGTCGACGATGCCATAGACGAAATCCTGGACGGCGGGATTGGCGAGGTCGAGGACCAGTTGATTCCGGTAGTAGTGTTCTTCCCGGCCCGGCTGCTTCACCACCCAGTCCGGATGGCGGAAATAAAGGTCGCTTTTGGGGTTCACCATTTCCGGTTCCACCCAGATGCCGAACTTCACCCCGTCCTGCTGTGCTTCCTTTACGAGAGCGATGAGGCCATTCGGCAATTTTTTTCGGTTTTCCTGCCAGTCACCCAGCCCCGCGTGATCGTCGTTGCGCGGATAATCGTTGCCGAACCAGCCGTCATCGAGTAAGAAGAGATTGACCCCGAGTTTTTTGGCATCCTTTATCAGCCCGCGAAGCGTATCCTCGTTGAAATTAAAATAGGTGGATTCCCAGTTGTTGAGCAGGGTCAGCCGGTCGCCCCTGCCATTCGGGATCTTATAATCGCGGGCCCAGCGGTGGAGATTCCGGCTGGCCTCCCCTTTACCTCTTGCGGAGAAGGTATACAGGAAGGCGGGAGTGGTCAGCTGCTGGCCGGGCTTGAGAACATAGGGGGATGCGTAGTTATTGATGCCGGCAATGATGCGGAGGTCGTCATTGGGATCGACTTCGAGATCGACGCGGAAGTTGCCGCTCCATTCCACGGAACCATAGAGGACGCTGCCTTCGTCCTCGCCGGCCGGCTTGTCGAGGGAAACCATAAAGACCGAAGGTTCGAAGAGGTCGGCGCGAGCACCCAGTTTCGTGTCGATCGTCTTTATCCCATGGGTCAGCTGTGACTCTTCCGGCTGCATTTCCTTTGCCCAGTCGCCATGATATTGGCGCAGCCAGTACCTATCCGCTTTCAGGCACAGATTGGCAGATGCGTATTTGTCGAGGGTGACCGGCCCTTTTTCTTTATTGTCTATCCGGCTCCATTGTTCGATAACGTCGTCGTTTGCGTAGACCTTATAATATAAGGTTACTTCAAGGGCATAGACGGGATCTTTGAGAAGGATGGCCGTTGTCGACACGTTTGCATTTTCGCTTGTCGTGGTATGGCTGACGTATCTAAGATCGAGCGACTTGTTGCCGTCGGTGTGGGTGACGGCAATGGCGGGTTCGGCGAGACTGGTCGATCCGGCAGGAGTATAGGCTGAAGAGAGAATATCGGCGCCATCGCGCCGGGATATCGCCAGGCGCGAATAGTCGCTGGTGTCGGTGAGTTTCTCCCCGAAATAGAGCGTGTTCAGGCGACCGGTGGCATCGGCATGAAGGACGAGGGCGTTGTGGGCGGTCGTGATGGGAATGGTCAGCTGAGCGGAGACGGGAGTGCTTAGCCCGCAGAATACGGCGGCAGCGATCACTGCGTGGCGAACGACGGTGGATAGGTTATACATGCCCCAAAAATAAGGGGAAAAACTCTCCGGCTTATCAGACGATGCTGAGTTCTGCTTTTAGCAAATGATCGATCTGATGAACGACGGCTTCGAGGTCGGAAAGCCCGGCGGGTTGCTGGAAGATCGTTTTTACCCCCAGCATCCGGCATTCTTCGAGTTCCCGTTGCTGGCCGGTGCAACTCCAGACCAATTTGGGGATGTCTACGTAACGGGACTCCATCACCAGCGTGCGCAGCAGATCGGGCGCTTTCATATCGGGGAGATCGTAGTTGACGAGGATCATCGAAGGGAGATCGTCCCAGTTGCGGCTATTGAGATACGAGAGGAAGGACTTGCCATTTTCGACTGTCTTTACTTCGGCGTAAGCGATATGCCGGTCCAGTTCTTCAACGAAGGAACCACAGAGACCGGAGTCGTGGTCGGCCAAGAGAATGTAAGGCAACATGGATTAGTGCTTTAGTGAATTTAAGGGTGTAAAATCTCAATTCACATAAAGATAATAATTACTTAACATTGGATCGGGGATTTTTTTAACCCGCTGATTTACAATATACTTATAGTTGTGCCGAATCGGCGTTCCAGGCCGTGACGAGGAAGAAGGGCGCCGCGCCTTCGGCATCTTTTGTGGCGTAGGTGACGTGGATGATGCGGCTTTCGCCGGGGGCCACTTCGAGATAGTTGTCGCTGAAGATCACCGGCAGGATGTCATCGCCCGAACTGCCTTTCAACGCGCGGAGGTGTACCTGGAAGGCGACGGTCTTGCCGGTGTTGGTGATGGTTACCGTGTGGGACGAGCTGTCGGCCGATCTGGCGTCGGCCGACCTGGCTGCCGTTGCGGTCAGCTTCAACGTGGTTTTTGCGAGCGTCTGCAGCGCCGAGTAGTCGGCATAGCCGGATTCGGGCGTCACGTACCATTTCGATTTGCTCCAGTCGAGGACATCGCCTTTTTGGGAGAGCCAGTACCAGTTGATGCTTTTTATCGCGCCCTGCGCATCGGCGAGTTGCAGGCGGAGGAAGTAGGTGGGTGAAAAGCCGCCGGCCGGGGGCAGGTCAAAGCATTTCGTGATGCTGTCGGGCTCGACGCCGGCCGTGATCTGTTTGGAGAACTTGAGCGTGCCGTCGAGGTTGTAGATAGCGGCTTCGGCCTTCAGGCCTGAGAATCTTTGTTGCAGCGAGTTGGTGATGTCGACCTCGTTCGCGGCATAGGAATACATGATGTGCAGCGGTTCCATCGACTTTTTCATACCGAAGTAGGTGCCGGCCGGGTAGAGGTAATAGTCGTAGGTATGCCAGATGAGGCCGGGCCATGGGTTGCTGCCCATCCACTGTACGACGCCGGTGGCGGTGTGGTATTTGCGGAGGCCATAGGCTTCCATCATCGCGCGGTGTGCCTCGTAGTTCTGCGCCTGGGCCTTGGCAATATAGTCCTTTATATCGGTGGCCTTTCCATAGCGGCCCTGGAGTGCGTCATTAAAAACGTCGGTGGTGCCGAAGTTCATGGTCCCGCAATGGTATTTCCAGGTGGCCGTGGTGAACCAGAGGGAGTCTTTGGGGATGAATTTTATCAGGCTTTCGTAGGGTGGGATGGATGGGCCGGGGGAGATCTCGGTTGCGAAGCTATAGGTGCCCCCGTATTTCATTGCCGTATCGGTTTCCCAGTAGATCGGCGGCACCCACTCGTAGGGGCCGGCCATCTTCACTCCGCTAAAGCCGGACACTTTGGATTTGCTGCCGTTGGCAGTTGCGACCAGCGGATTGGGCCATTTCAGCGATGCTTCGATGTTCAGCCAGTCGCGTTCCACGGATGTATCCCGAGGGGGCATGTCGCTGCCGTTTAACCAAACCATCAGGCTGGGTTTGTTGCGCAACCAGAGCATCACGCTGCTGTCCGAGGCCATGGCCGACGCGCGTTTGGCGGCATCCCAATTCTCCGGATACTGCCATGCGCCGCAGCACATCCAGCCTGTCATCACCAACATCCCGTATTTATCGCAAAGGGCATAGAAATTATCATCCTCCATTTTCCCTTCCGAACGGACGACGTTCATGTTCATATCCCGGTAGAGCCGGATCTCCTGTTCCTGCCGTTTGGGCGAACGGCGCTGGAAGATATCCGGCGACCAGGCTGCGCCACGGATGACGATGCGTTTGCCGTTGACCACGAAGACCCGGGATTTGTCGTCGATCAATTCCGAGGTGATCTGGCGGATACCGAAATTCTCGCTGATGGTATTGCTTACGGTGTTCTCATGGACGGCCGAAATTTCGAGGTGGTTGAGTTCGGGTTTGCCGTACTGCCAGGGCCACCAGATGCGGGGGTGATTGACATTCAGCTGCGGGTAATCGGCGGGTGTGAAGGTTACGTTGGCGACGGCATGACCGTCGAGATGCACCTTCTGCTGAAAGCTGACATCGCTGTTGATCTTTCCTTTTACGACTACGTCCTGGGGATTGGCGGAGTAGTTGGTCACCAGTGCATCCACCGTCAGGTGGGCGATGTCCAGGGATGGTCCGTCGAACCGGGTGGTGACCAGCGGATATTGGATGCTTACGCGGTCGTAGGTTTTGATCTCGACATCGTTGACGATCCCGCCGTTGTAGTCCGGGGGATAATGTATCCAGTCGGCGTAGTCGATGGCCAGATCCCCCCCGCGTTTTTGGGGGTTGATGGGCCGTCTGATCTCCAGTGCCAGGACGTTGGCCCGCGCTGCCCGGATATTTTTGGTAACGTTCAACTCGATGATGCGGAAGGGGTTCATGATCTCATTGGAATCGGCTATCAATACCCCGTTGAGCCAGATATTGGCCTTGTAGTTGATCCCGTGCAGCCGGAGTACGACGTCTTTGCCTATTTCCGTCTTGGGCATCGTGAACTCTTTACGGAACCACCAGGGGGAATCGAATCTTGGATCCTTTAGTTTCTCGAAGTTCATGCCGTAGAAAGGATCGAAATCATATTCCTTGTTTGCGAGCAGTCCGGCGATGATGGTAGTGGGTACGCTGACCTTGTACCAGCCCGCCGGCGTGTAGCCGGGCTGCGAAAGAACGGCGGCGCCATCGGTGACTTTGGTGACGGATTGCATCTGCCAGCCGTCTTTCAGCGTTATGTTGGAATTCCCGGCAAGTTGGGCAGCGCTGGGAAGAGCTTCGGATCGTTGTGCTTTTTTGTGCCGCGCTTTGCCGTGTTTTGCCTTTGTATGTTGTGCGAATGCCGGGATGAGCAGGAGCGAAAATGCGGCAGCAAGACTCAATCGTTTTATTTTTCTCACAGGTTTGCGTTTTATTGTGCGTTATAAAAGAGAGCGGCAGCGCCGAGGATGCCGCTGTTTTTCAATTCTGAGACCCCGATGCGAATGCGCTGGGCGGACTGAGTATAGGCAAGCGTCCTGACCTCGTTCATCATCGCGTCTTTGAACCATTTGTAGGCCTGGCTAACCGAGCCGCCCAAAACGATGAGTTGCGGATCATAGGTATAGATCACCGCTTTGATGGCCTGGCCGATGTGCGTACCGAGTTCGGTGTACAAATGCAGGGCGCGGACATCGCCTTTCTTTGCGTCCTCAAATACCTGCAGCCCGTCGAGGTCATAGACATTTTTAAAGAATGATCCGCTGCAATAAAACTCCAGGATGTTGTCCTTGTATGGCAGCAGACCGAACTCGCCCGCGCCGCAGTTATGACCCGCGAATAATTTGTCATTGATGATGATGCCGCCCCCCAGACCGGTGCCGATGGTCAGTCCGACCATGGAAGAGGCGTCCGTGTCCCTGCCGAAATAGTACTCGCCCAGGACGAAACAGTTGGCGTCGTTGTTTACGAAGACGGGTTTGTGGTATCGGGCTTCGAGCAGCTGTTTCAGGGGCACTTCCTTCCAGGACGGGATGTACTGGACGTCGTAGACGATGCCTTCGATGACGTCGACGACGCTGGGTACGCCGATGCCGATGGCGGCGATGCCGGGTTCCATCAGTGCGTCGATGACCTGGTAGATGTCGGCGAGGACGTCTTCTACGCTTCCTTCGCTGTGGATGCGTACGGAGATGATGTCGGACAGTGAGTCATCGCTTACCACTGCGCCACGGATATTGGTGGCGCCGAGGTCGATACCTATTACCGGGATGTCTTTTTCCCTCATGCTGGCTTTTCGTTTTTGTTAAAGACTGTTTGATTCGTGATCAGCGGTTTGGCCCAGAAGCCGACGCTGAGAATGTAGCCCATGGTAATATACAGGAAGAACATCCCGGTACGCAGGCCCAGGACGTCGCCCAGGCCGCCGATGATGAGCGGAACGATGGCTCCGCCGATGATGCCGGTGACCATGATGCCCGCGAAGGAGCCGTGATGTTCGCCGATGGAATTAAGCGCCAGAGAGAAGATGACGGGGTACATCACCGAGGCGAAAAAGCCAACGGCGGGGAAGGCGATGAGCGCTACGGGGCCGCTGCCGAAGAATGCAGCGCTAAGGCAGATCAGGGCGGCGACCGTGAAGCCGATAAGGACTTTGCGGCTGTCGAGGACCTTCAGCAAGAACAGGCCGAGGACTCCGCCCGCCGTCATCAATCCCCAGAAGTAGGCGACGGTGTCGGCGCCTTTGGTTTGCGGATCGTAGTGATGATAGGTCTCGAGGAATTTCGATATCCAGTTGGCGATGCCTTGTTCGGTGCCGACATAGCAGATCATGGCGATGAAGAAAAGGACCACCGTCCGCTTTTTGAAGAGCATAATATGGGTTTGGAGCGCGCCGGCCTGTTCATCGGCCTTCAGTTCGACTTTGGGGAAGCGGGATATCTTTATAACGACGATCATCAGCAGCGAGATGACCGCGAAGATCCAGTAGAGGGATATCCAGGGGAGGCTTGATGGGACGATGCCGCTGAACATCCCCATGAGGCCCGTGGTCTGGCCTTTCAGGTTTTGGGCGAAATAAGAGTAGACCATCGGGCTGACGAAGGATGCCGCGCCGAAGATGAGTTGGGCCAGAACGGAGTTGAAGGCATAGTGCTCTTCGCCCCCGGCGGTCCGCAGCAGGGGATTGATCACCACCTGGAGCATGGCCATGCCGCAACCGATCAGGAAGAGGGAGAGGATCGCACTCCAATAGTTGTGGACGACGGCCAGCAGCAGCGAGCCGATGAAGGCCACTATGAAGCCGGCGACCATGATCTTTTTTTCCTTGTATTTTTCGAGGAGCATGCCGGTCGGGATGGATACCAGGCCGTAGGCGATGAAGAATGCGAAGGGCAGGAAGGCCGCCAGCGTAAGGCTGAGATCGAATCCCTTTATGAAATCCGGGTTGAGTGCTCCGATGACATTCGTGAGGAATGAGATGACGAAGAACGTGAGCATGATCAATGCTACGATGTAGTAGTCGCGTTTCATGGATGGAGATAGGCGTTTACGGTGTTGGGTTTTATTTGATAGAGGATGAAGGCGCCTTTTTCGTCGTGTTCCAATTTCGGCTTTTGCGTAGCTTTCCCCTGGGTGACGGTTACCTTTTGCCAGTTGGCGGGGAGATAGGTTTTGAGGGTCAGCGGGAGATCGTACATGCTCTTGTCGAGGGAATGGGTGAGCGACACGGTTATCGATTGGCCCTTTTCATCGGCGTGGACCGTGGCGTGTTCGCGCTCGCGCATATATCTGGTAGCATCGCCAAAGGTGGCGATCCATAGCTTGTCTTCCCGCGCTTTGATGTATTTGAAGTATTCTTCGAGTTTGGGGATGGGTGTCCATTCCCAGCCGAGGCTGTCGATGCCGTGGAATACGAGCACCAGCCACATGTCCTTGTTGTTGACGGTGGTGTCCACCCAGGATTCCATCAGCGGCAGCGGTGTTGCGTGCAGCGGGCCGCGCTGCCATTGTACATAGTCCTTATCGGCCGGGTGGGGCAGCATACGGCTTGCCCGGTCGATCTCTTTGAGGAAGGGTTCCGGCATCCGGTTGCGGAGGGCCGGGTAGATCTTATAGGCGATGTGCATCACACGATCATCCTCATAGCCGTAAGGTACTTCGGTGGAGAAGGTATATCTCTCTCCCAGCTGGTTTTTGATCTCTTCTTTACTTTTTTCGAGTTCATACCGGATGTTGGCTTCATCCATGCCGGGCATGGTGGCGTGGGTGATGGAGTGGCTGGCGATCTCGTAGCCCTGGGCCACGTCCTTGCGGAAATCATTCCAGCTGGAGCCGAGGGCTTCCTTGTATTCGGGGCAGGGCTCATAACCCGGCTTAAAATCGCCGTGGCGGACTTTGGCATAGAGGCTGTCCATCCAGTGGAAGGCTTGTTGCTTTTTGCCCGAGGAGTAGAAGCCGCCCGCACGGGTATGGTAGGAGATCGTCCCTTCGTAGCCGAGGTAGCCCGCCGCGGAGCATCGTTCGAGGAAGTTATGTTCGTCGGTGGGGATGGTGGCGGACTCTTTTATGATCTCCTGTACCGGCCGGCCGACAAACTTGCCGTGGTATTGGGAGCCGGTAATCGGCCCGGTGATGACGAAGAAAGTGGCCGGGAGCTTCAGCCGTTGCATGAGCGGCAGGGCGCGGGTAAACTGGTGGCGCGAGGCATCATCGTAGGTAATGGATAGCGCGCCATTCTTTCCGTATTGCCATTCGGTGATGGTCGTGGTGGCGGATTGGGCCCGGCAGAGGCTGGTGGACAAGCAAATCGTGACAAGGGGGGTGAGCCATTTTGGGCCGACCCGAAAATTAAGGTTCATAACCAAATATAAATTAACTATTTGATAAGGCGGCACGCCCCGGCGGCGGAGGCACGATTTTTTCATTCCCTATCCAAAATCTCGTTTTTATGGCAAAAAAGGAACAATCGAAGCCCGATCCCGAGACATTTGAGAGTACCGACCCGCAGGAACATATGGAAGGCCCGGTATCATCGATGATGCAGAAAGCCAAAAAAGGGGCGGAACATAATGATAATACGAAGAAGGAGGCGGAAAAGCACGAACATAAGAAGAATACGACCGGGGGCGACTTTATAGCAGAGTGACCGGGGACTTTTAGCATTTCACCGTCTTCTTCTTTTTACCGAGGGAGCCGCGAGCTTCGATCTTGCCGATATACCCGGCGACATCAGGGATCCTGCATGCTGTGCCCTCCATATTCACGGTGGTGGGACCGATCTTTTTTGCGACGGCGAGCACTTCCTTTGTCAACGGGGTGACATAGGCGCCCGCGCAGATCATAAAACTGTTCATGGTATATCGCACGCGGTTAGGGGAAGACTGAATGGTCTTTTCGATCCGGGCGAGCAGTGTTCGCAGTCCGGCGACGTCGAGGTCTGCGTCGGGTTTTAGCGATACCCAGGCGGCGAGAGTAGACCAGCCCGCGGCGGCAATATGTTCTTTTTTATCATCGATCCATTCCAGGGCCAGTTTGTAGCCATGGGGATTACCCGCGGCCACCCAGGGAACGGTATACTCGGCGATATTTTGGGACAGGGCCTGGCTGACCCAGGTGTTGAGATCTTTCTTTGTCATCTTCTCGTCTTCTGCTAGGAGTCCGGCCAGGTACATGGCGTCGGCGTTGCCCGTGGCATAGAGTTCCTGCGCGAGGTGATGATCCTTTTTTACTTTTTTCTGGATGGTTTTGAGGTGTTCTATTTTCACGCCGAACATCGGTTCTTTGACGCCGTGTTTCAGGAAGATGTTCTTTATCTTCTCATCGCCGTGGGCCTGCAGATCGGCCATGATCTCTTTTGCAGTCATGATAAAAAGTTAATTAAAAACCGGCGGAATCTGAAATAAATTTTATCCCGAATACTTCATACCGGTGGCCTTTTCACTAAACTGCCACAAGGCAGCCGCGTTGACCGGGTCGACGGCAAAGAAGCGGACGCCGCGGGGCGCCGGGGAGTCGTCGGGAAGCAGTTCGGCGATGTCACAATCTTCGCAGTAGACGCCGCCCATCCCGTCGAGTTGATGACTGAGGGCGCACCAGACGGTGGTGGCTGCACCTTGCTGTGGGGTTTTAAAGGTCTTTACCTGGGCGTTCCATGTCTGGCGTTCGTCATCGGTCATAAAGCGGAAGATGTCGGTCTGGATTGCGCCCGGGTGGACGGCGAACGACCTTATCCGGTGCCCCTCCCCGATCCTATCCAGCTGGACGGCAAAAAGTGAGTTTGCCGTCTTTGATTGTCCATAGGCATTCATCTTGTCATACGGATGCTGTTCAAAGTTCGGGTCATCGAGTTGCAGGCCTTTTCGCCGGTGGCCGACAGAAGATACGGTCACCACCCGTGCGCCCTTTGCCTGTTTGAGGGCGGGCCAGAGATGCCCGGTGAGTTCAAAGTGGCCGAGGTGGTTGACCCCCAATTGAAGTTCGTAGCCCCGTTTGTCTTTTAGCAATTGGGGCGGGCGGAAGATGCCGGCGTTGTTGACGAGGAAATGCAGGGCGGTGTATTTCGAGAGAAAGGCCTTGGCGAAAGCGCCGACGGAAGAAGGATCGGCCAGGTCGAGGGAGATGAAGGAGATATTGTTGAGATGCTGTAATTTCTCCTGCGCCTTGTTTGCGTCCCGGGCGCCGATGACGACCTGTGCGCCTGCGTCGGCGAGAGTTCTGGCGGTCTCGAAGCCGACGCCGGAATTGCCGCCGGTGACGATGGCGATCTTTCCGGCCAGGTTATGTCCGGCCGCGATCCCGGCGGCTGTGGTGGTTGCGTTGTATCCCGAGTGGATCGGTTTTTGAGCGGTGTTCATGGGGCAAAGTTATTACCTTTACCCTATACCGTTAAAACGATGTCAACTTTATGAACAAGTCAATATTTTTTGTGCTTATCGCCGTTGTTGTGATCGTGAGCGCCTTTAGCCGCCAGACAGATCCGTGGACGCCGGCGCAGTTGCTCGAGCCTGCCGACCTGGCGGCGCAGATCGGCCATCCCGCTGCTCATCCACCGCTTGTCATCTGTGTGGGGCCTTCGGGGATCATCAAGGGTTCGGTGGAGACCGGGCCTGCCCGCGACAAGGAAAATCTCGCGAAGCTGAGGACGTTGCTGGCCAAAGAGGATCGTAACAGGGAAGTGATCCTCTATTGCGGTTGTTGTCCGTTCGATCACTGTCCGAATGTGCGGCCGGCGTTCAGCCTGCTGACGGAAATGAAGTTCCAGCATGCGAGGCTTCTCAATCTTTCGCATAATATCAAGACGGATTGGATCGATCACGGGTATCCTGTCAAGTAGGGCCGCTGATCGGGGATCGAAAAAAGTGGGCGCTAATTGGGCAGCCGCTGATTTATCTTCTCCTGCATCTCCTGTTTGAATTTTTCGTCCAGTAAATGGGGCCGGGCGGCCGATCGTTGGAAAATATTGCGCATCAACTGCGTGATCTGACGGTTTTGGCGCCGGAAGAGCCGGCAGACGGAGCAGCCGGCCAGGTGGATCAGCAATTGGATATTCTCCTTTAGCGTGAGAGGTTTGTGCTCGCGCTTTTCGATGAGATACGTCGCATGGCGGCAATCGTATTGTATCTTCTTTATTCTACCCATGGGTTTATGGTTCATAGTCCCTCCTTTTGAATACAGGCCCGCAGATTGAGTTTGGCCCGGTGAACGATGACCCAAAAGTTGGCCGATGTTATCTTTAGTTCTTTGCAGATGGTGTCCGACGGCAGTTCGTCCATGTGCTTCATGGAAAAGATAGACAGCCAGAGGGTGGGCAGCTTCTGGAGGCATTTCTGCAGGATTGCGGCCATTTCTTTTCGAAGGGTGGGATCGGTGGCTTCCAGGTCAAATGCCTTTGGCGCATCGGCCTCTTTCCAGTGACCGTTCTCCGCCTCGAAGAATTCCAGCTCGGGTTCGGGGTCTACCCGGGTGACCTGTAAACCGGAGCTCCTTTTCCGATAGACATCGATCACCTTGTATTTAAGGATTGCCGTCAGCCAGGTACGTTCGGAGCTCTGCCCCCGGAACAGATCCACTTTTTGGAGTGCTGCGAGGAAGGTCTCCTGCACCAGGTCGCGGGCCAGGTGCTCATCAGCCAGCCTGGCCAATGCATAAGTATATAAGTGATCGGCGTGCTTTTGGACCCATTGCCGGGGATCGGGAATAACCATCGGAACTATTTTTATGCCATTACCTTATACTCGGAGAAATTCCTGCCCGTGCCTGCCTTGAAGAACCTGCTAAAATGCGCCGAACTGGTGAAGCCCAGGTCTTCCGCCACCTCTTTCGCCGATTTGTCGGAGAAATAAAGGTACCGTTTTGCTTCGAGAAGGATCCGCTGCCGGATCAATTCCGAAGGAGACGGATAATTGCAAAGACCGAAAAGATTGGCGAGGGTCTTGGGGGATTTGTTCATGCTCCGGGCATAGAACTGCACTTCATGCCGGGTACGGAAATTTATTTCCAGTAAGAGGCTGAACTTGCGGATGATCTCCATGCGGTCGGGGCCCTGTTGCCGATAGTTATCGGTCTGCTGTTTGGCGACGCGGGTGATATTTATGATCAGCCGCTTGAGCAGGGTGCGCAACATCTCCCCCTGCATCTTGTCTTCGATGAGCATATCGTCGATGCACTGATTTTGGATCAGTGAGATACATCCTTTCTCTTCCGGCGATAACCGGATAAAGAACGGATGCTGGATACCGTAAAAAAGGAAGCCGACACAGCCGACCTCTGCGTCGTGGTCGACGATGCAGTAGAATTCGCGGTTGAACTGCCAGGCGACGAGATCCTCCGGTTGTTCGAAACTAAAGGTCTGGTTGGCCACCAACGGGAGGATGGCATCGGCGGGCATGGTGTAGGTGATCTTATCGATCGTTACCTGTTGTTCGCTACCCGTGTTGAGGACAATGGTGTTGATCATTTCCTTTCTTCCATTGAGCAATCCCCGCCCTTTCAGGGAGGGGTCGCCCGTACTGATCATAAATTTTCCTTTGGCGGCCTTGTCTTCAAATTCCCATTTCATATGCAAATTTTTAGCTGTCAGGGCCCCCGGAATAAAAAACGGGCGCCCTAACACTTAGTGGGCGCCCGGTGCGATTCCTTACAAACTATTGCAAATTTACTTTTATGATGTTTGGGATCGGCGGTAAAGTGGTGAATGCGTTGGGGTTAGGAACGACGGAGATCGGTTGGTTCTCGACCAGTGGGGTACCCGCGAGGTTGAACTGGGTAACTCCGGCGCCCGGGAACTGGTCAACGGCCGTTCCGTCATTGTACAGCTGGATGCTTGTGGAAAGGTCGCCGGTCTGAGTGGCGTCGACGCCGTTGCCGGTGGTCGCAAAGAACCAGTCATTGGAGAAGCCGTACATGGTCGCAATGGCCAGGCGGTCGCCTTTTTTGACGGAAAGCTGCTGAGAAACCTTGGAACCTGACGTACTGCCGATGACGGGTAACAGTACCCCGCTGGAGGGCGCCGGAAGAATATAAACATTCCGTACTCCTTTCAAGGTCTTCAGGTAGTTGGCGAGCGTGTCTGCCGCCCCGCGCTGCGCGAGATATTTCAGCCCCTGACCGCGATCGAGCTCACCCACTTTATAGATGGGGTTATCGATGCCATTGTAAACGACCACCAGGATGGGGGACAGCGGCGTGAAGATACCCGTCACCGTCTGAACATAGGCCCAGAGGGCAGAGTTATCGCCCATCTCCGCAATATTGGTCAGGCCATGAGCGGTGGGCTGACCCGCTGTATAAAGGGGATTTGGCAGGAGCAGGTTGCCGCCGACGATGTACGATACCGTCCAAACACCGGGGCTTAGCGGGGTCTCGTTTGCCGTGCCGCCTGAGTTGTTCTTGAGGGTCAGCGTAAAGCTGGAATTCCCATTGTACTTGAGCGTTGCACTCACTAACCTGGATGCAGGCAGGTAAGTGTTGCCCTGGGCGTCCGTTCCGGCTACCTCGGTGATGTTCTTGCTGTCAGCAGTACCAGGATGATTCACGCTTGCGCCGGGCTGCTGGTTGATGCGGGTGCCGTTGTCCCAGAGCTTAACCTGACCGGAGACGTCCCCTTCGATGGGATTGCCGTTATCGTCATAGACCTTGATGCCGGGGTTGGCAGGTGCGAAGAACAGATCGTTTGACCAGCCGTACATCGTGGCGAAGCTGAGTGCTTCCCCTTTTGCGGCCGAAAAAGTGACCGTGGTGGATTGACCGGGGAGGATCAGGGCCGGGGAACCGGTGCCCTGGAAGGTGCCGGATTCGACCAGTGGCTGGGACTTCAGGACGTTCTCGACCGTGATGGTTTCCAATTGGGGCGCACCGCTGCCGGGAGGATTATCTTTCTTGCAGGCTGTCATGATAAAGGGCACTGCGACAATCGCGGGCAACAGGCCAATCTTAGCAAAGCGACTCATATTATTTGATTTTGTTGAACAAAGGTATCCGGGGCGGGAGGGCTGGGCAATGACGATTGTTCCCGAATGTTTGACGGTATCGCCCTGTTTTTAAAGCCGCACGAAGAGATTGCCGGCGACACCGTATACGAGAAAGGCCAGGGCTGTCCCCACGCCGAGAGCTGCTGAAAAGAGATTGTATTCGGGAGGGGTATTGCCGAGCAGCTTTTTAGACCGCAAGGCGGCTCTCCAGCCCAGCCAGAAAGGGAGATGCAGCGGGTTGAACAGGCTGAGGAGCGTGCCGGTGATGAACGGGTACCGGCTGAACGCCACGGACCCGCCGGGATGAAGGAAGGCCAGCAACAGCAGGAGACCTGTGGTTATGAGATATATCCATTTGCGCCTGGGGTTAGGACCGGTTGTTTTTAATGACGTTGTGCCGGCAAGAGCTATACGAACAACGAGCATCTCCGAAAGGATGGCACCGAGACCAAAGCTGAGACTTGCCGCAACGCCTTGTTTGACGGCCAGGCCCGTAATACCGGTATTCAGGATACCCGGCGGAAGGCTGCCGGCGAAGCTGATGGCCAGGACTGTCCAGAAAAGTTGTTTGCGGCGGTTCATCCTGCGATGAGTTTTTCGTGGCGGGAATAATCCCAAAGCATTTTTATTCCTTTGCCGAAGCTCATCTGTGCGAGTCCCTGTTGCCGGGTATTGGCGCGGCTGATGGCGAACAGGATATCCCAATGCCGGCGGATCTCGCGCCAGGCAAAAAAGATCGAGTGTTCCGGATCGTAGATATGGGTGGGCTCGCTGCCGGCCCCGTTGAGCTCGATGACCGAAAAGGCTTCACCTGCTTCGAGGCTTTGCCAGTCGCGGAACCGGATATCCAACCTGCCGAAATAAAAACCGGGGATCCGGCGGCAGAGGTCGTCGATCGCCGCTTGCAGGCCCGGGGTAATGCGGTGGCTTTCATCGGTGAATTTGGCGCCGCGGCTGTGGTTCCCATAGGGTGCCAGGGAGAGTACTTCGCCGTTGGCGGGTACCTGTTGCAGGGCGGGACCGAGGGCTCGCCGGAGTGCGGGAAGTTGGAGGACATATCGTTCGTTACGGCTTAAGAGGGTTTTCACCGTGCTGCGGCCGTCCCCGGTGACAGTGAGCAGTTGCTTTCCTACGATTCCCGTGACGCACCCGGCAGGCTGGCCGGGCATGCGGTAGTAAAAGACGCCGATCTCCAGCGGATGGTCGATATATTCCTGCAGCAGGAAGTCCACCCTGGTACGGGCTGCATAACGCAGGAGCTGGCATTCGTCTTTCAGCAACTGGACGGCCATCCCCCGCTGGCCGATATCCGGTTTAGCCATTATCGGATAGGTGAGCCCGAGAGCTTTCAGCCGGGGGACGAGTTGCCCGATGCGGGTTCCTTTTTGACAGTATAGCGTCTTGGGATAGCTGCCTTCGGGCATCAGGTGATAAATCTGTTTTTTGGATTCCAGCAGGAAGCCTGAGTGGGTTATCGTTGGATTCGCCGCGCTGAACCAGAAAAGTGACCGGGCTTTCAGGCTTAACCAGATCCAATAAAAGAAAAGCGGGGCGTATATGATGGTGGCAGGCCAGTACTCCCAGTGTTTGAGCCGGATGAGAAAGGGGTTTGTGGAAGGCGCCGATTCTTTTTGAAGCGGGAAATACCTGAGTTTTCCTTTGCCGTTCGCGATCCGCACCGTCGTGATGCTTACCGTCGCCACTTCACCCTTCCTGGCGGCCCGCCGGTGAAAATCGAGGATGCTGCCTGTATCGAGATCTTTCTGCCTGTACCAGTCGGCCAGAGCGGTTTCGCGTTGGGCGCGGGTGGGTTCATCATAGAGCGTGACGGAGGTCCAGATGTAGGGGCGGCCGGGATCCAACTGTTTGACGTGCTTTTGTCCGCCATCCCAACGGCATTCGAAGAGACGGCCACTGATGAAGAGGATAACGGTGAAGGGCTCGATAGCCATGAGGCAGACGGCGTTGAAATACGCTACAGGGTCCCGCGCGTCGATGATCTCCAGGAACACGAGCCCGCGGCTTTTGCGATAGGGAGCGAGCCGCCGGTGATTTTCGAATGCCCCGTTCAGCAGGACACCGGCGTCGGTGTCGCGTTTGAGGGCCACCCAGCTTCCGCCGCCCGCGGGATCCTTTGGATAAAAGATATCGCTGTATCGCTGGGGCGGAAGAGCATGGATCCTGCCGCTATGCTCGTCGCGATTCGAGGTCAGGTGATAGACCCCGGACTCACCGGGAAGGAAGGTTACCGTACACATAATTGTTTGAGGAAGGACCAGGCCAGGATCAGGCAGCAGATAAAGACCAGCAGGGCATAGATGAACAGCTGGCCATGATCACCACGAACTTCGATACCCAGCCGGGTAAGATGAAAGAAAAGAGCGCCGCTCATGATGCCCAGACCTATCAGGGCGCCGACGGGCGTGGTTCGGGGGACCAAAAGGAGCACGGAGGCGATGAGTTCCGCCACCCCCGTGCCAATACGCCCCCAGGGCTCCATTCCCAGCGTCGAAAAGATAAAGACCGATTCTTCGGCGCCAGAAAATTTAAAGAACAGGGTCTGGAGCAGGATGACCGCGGCCAGAATGCGCAACACCCAGGAAAGGAGGATCATCTTGTTCGTTGCCATGATCACTCTTTGTCTTTTAATGCCGGCCAGACTTCATCTGCTTTCTTTATCATGCCGGGTCGATCCTTCGACCAGGTTTCTTTGACCTTTTCATTATAGTTGAAATACAATTTATCGTTTACGATGGACCAGGTTTCCACCTCTGTGGGGGCCTTATGACCCATGGCCATGCCATAGGCGCAGTAGCCGCCGTACCGGGGTGCATACCTGTCCGGGTTGGCCTTAAAGCTCTCGAGATTGTTGCGGCTGCTGAATAACCAGCTGGCGCCGTTCCAGGCGTACATCAAGCTGTCGCGGCCCATGACGGGTTTGGATTCCGTAAAGAAGGCAACGGGGTCGTAGCCCTTTATCGCTTTGCCGTTCGCGATGTAGATCGCCGATTTTTGCGCATGCGCGCCGAGCAGGATAAAAAACGCCAATGCGGCTGTTGTGATGGTCTTTTTCATATCGTTATCATTTTTAGTGTTGCTTCGTCCAGTTGACGTCGGCCTTTGTTTTCAGCTGGGGCTCGTCTTTGTTCCAGGACTTGAGCGTGTTGTTAAAAAACTTGTTATAGAACAGGAATAATTTACCGTCGATGATCTTGAAGGTCTTTGGGTCCACCTCCACTTTTTCGCCGGTCGAGCCCATGGCAAAGGCGCACCATCCGCCGTATTGCGGCCGGTACCGCGCGGGTGCGGCTTTGAACAGTTCCCTGTTTTGAGCGGTGGCAAACCGGTAAGTTGCTCCGTCGAGTGTAAAACTGTACTCCTTGTTCCCATCGACGGCTTTGCCGGTGGTGAAATAAGCAACGGGATCATAGCCTTCGATGGCCAGACCGTCGGAGTTGAGATTACAGTCAGGGGCATGCGGATGCATGGGTTGCTGGGCGATTGTGTTGCCGGCCAGCAGGAAGATGGCTATCGCCAGGTTCAGTAGCTGTTTCATATTCTCTAATTATGGAGGAGTGAATGATCGATGTTTTTGCGATATCTTATCGTAGCATGGGCGACGCCGAAGTCTTCGGGCAGCCGGACGCCGGAGAATGTTGTCAGTCCGGCGCGGATCATCGCCATATGGTGAACGGTATGATCGAGATTGTGAGCCAATTCGCGATAATAGCTGGAACAGAGGCAAAGCTCCGGCGTATCATCGAAGGCGGCGTGCAGGCTAAGCGTTCTGTCCGGTTTTGCCAGTGTTTCCTTCAGCGCGGATATATGGCGAAGCGCGAAACCGGGATCGATCTCCAGCAGCCGGTTGCGCTGACGGCGATCGTAATTCACCAGGCCGGAATAGTATCCGTTCTCTAGTTGCTGGAAACATTCTATGACATGTCTGAGATGCTGGCCGACGGAAGCGCCGGAAAGCACTGCTACAGGAAAGCGGTATTCTTCCGCGGGAAGCCCTTCCAGCAGGGCGGTGAGCTGATCGAACAGCCGAAAGACAACGGGTGTCAGTTGCATTTTGCGTCGTTTAATGACAATGCAAAAATGCGATAAGAATGATGGCTGGAAAATACCCGGAGTTCCCGATGTGTTATCGGAACTTCCTTATTTTGGCAAGAAAAGGGCTAGCGGGTTATCGCCGGTGCGCTTTGCGGCGCAACCTTTCCCGCAGCAGCGGGCCGATCTCCAGCCGCCGCCCGGGATATAGCCGTTGAGTAAGCGTGAGCTGGATGACGCTGATGCCGGGGAAGATGCTCAATGTTACCGAGGTGGTCCATTGCAGATAGCAGGCGAGGAGCACCACATAGCCCGTGAGCAGGGCCTGGGCAAGACTGGCCAGATAGACGATGATGATGTAGGTGGCGACGCCCCAGGTAAAAAAGAAGACCTCCCGGCCGGTGAAGACAAAAGACATGGCCAACGGGAATAGAGAGATGCAAAACAGGAAGACGAGATTAACGATCAGCAATGGTGATGGTTCATAGCAGGTGTTTTGTCAGGTGTTTTGGGAGGTTTGGCAAGGCGGAAGATAGACAATTTTCCAGGCGGGAGCCTAAAACAGACTTGTCTGTTCTTTTTTTCTTAATTTTGGGTCATGCAAACAGAAAGAAAAAATGCCATCAGGGGCACGGTCATCGAGACCGCTTCGAGGCTTTTCTATAAGCAGGGTTATGCCAACACCGGCATCAACCAGATCATCGAAGAATCGGGAGTGGTGAAATCGTCGGTTTATACCGCTTTCCGAACCAAGGAAGATATCCTGATGGGCTATCTGGAAACCACGGGTGCGTCTCTTGACAAAGCCTTGCAACAGGCGGTGGATCAAAAGGATACACCAAAAGAAAAAGTTTTGGCCGTGTTTGATCTCCTGATTGGCCAGGTACTGGGGAAGGAATATTACGGCTGTCAATTTCTGAATATCATCTCCGAGATCCCGTTGGAGAACGAACGGGTGATCAAACAGATCCAACAACAGAAAAACGGCGTGCGCGGCCTTTTTACCAGAGTCCTCGAACCCATTGGCAAACAATCGCTTGCCGACGAATTCTACCTGCTTTTCGAAGGCGCGTTGATCGCCAATAAGGTCCATCGCCAGGTTTGGCCGGTGGAGACCGCTAAAAAGATCGCCGAGAAATTAATATGAAAAACAGACTTGTCTGTTTTCTAATTTATCCTTAGCTTTGAGTTGTGAATGAAGCGGGCCATTAGGGTGTCTCGCCGAAAACAAGTCAGTCTGTTTTAAATCAATCAAAATGAAAAAGCAAGCTATCCGCTACAAGCAAACCCGGGTCGACGGGCTCAATATCTTTTATCGCGAAGCCGGGGAACCGGGCAAACCGGCAATCGTTTTGCTCAACGGGGTACCCAACGCCTCCAGCGCCTTTCAGCAACTGATGAATGATCTGAAGGAGGACTTTTTTCTGGTTGCGCCGGATTTTCCGGGCTTCGGCAACAGCGACCTGCCGGATCCGAAGCAATATGATTATTCCTTTCATAATCTGTCGGTGACCGTGGAGCATTTCATCGACGCGTTGAAACTTCAACACCCCTTTGTTTATGCACTTGGGTATGGAGGTCCCATCACATTTCGCATCGCCTTACGGCGGCCCGACCTTTTCGCCGGCTATATCCTTCAAAACTCCAATGCCTACGAGGAGGGGCTTGGACCGGCCATGCACGATGCGGCGCCCTACCTCAGCAACCGCAACGCCGAAACCGAAAAGCTTGTGAAGCCGCTGTTGACGCTCGACGGGATCAAGCTGTTCTTTCTCAACGGAGCAAAGGACCAGCAGGCGATCGATCCCGACCACTACCACAACGCGCTTTATTATTTAAGCCGGCCCGGCCAGCAGGAGATCCAGCTGGACTTGCTCTATGACTATCGCAACAACCTGGCGGAATATCCGAAATGGCAGCAATGGCTCAAAACCACGCAACCCCGCATGTTGCTGGTATGGGGAAAGAACGATGTCTTTTTTCCGGTAAGCGCGGCCGAGGCCATCCAACGGGATGTACCCGGCGCAGAGCTGCATGTATATGACACCAGTCATCTCGCCCTCGAAGAATTCCATGTGGCCATCGCCGACAATATTCAATCATTTCTCAAAAACTAGATATATGAACGTACAAACAGTAAGCTACCACACCGTCGAGGTGGATGATCGCAGAGTTTTTTACCGGGAATCGGGTCCCCAGGATGCGCCGACTATTTTGCTGCTCCATGGATTTCCCACTTCCTCGCATATGTACCGGAATCTGATCCCGCTGCTCAACAAGGAATATCGGGTGATCGCACCCGACCTGATCGGATTTGGGTTTTCCGATGCGCCGGATCGTAGCCGGTTTACCTACAGCTTCGACAACCTGACTAAATATGTGCAGGGGTTGATCGACCTGCTGGGTTTGAAGCGGTTTGCCATCCAGGTATTCGATTATGGTGCTCCGGTCGGCTACCGGCTGGCCGTTGCCAACCCCGAGAAAATAACCGCGATCATCTCGCAAAACGGCAACGCGTATGAAGAAGGGCTGAGCGAAGGCTGGAACCCTCTCCGCAAGTACTGGCAGGAACCTACCGACGAAAATCGCAACAACCTCAAGGCGATGGCCAGCGCGGAGATGACCCAATGGCAATATTTTACCGGGGTAAGGGACAGGTCGCTTGTCGCGCCTGAATCTTATCTGCTCGATCAGTTCCTGCTGGACCGGCCGGGCAATATCGATCTGCAGTTGGACCTGTTTAAAGATTATGCGAGTAACGTAGCTTTGTATCCAAGGTTTCACCAATATTTCAGGGATTACCAGCCCCCCTTCCTGGCCGTATGGGGTGATAAAGACCCTTTCTTTTTACCTGCCGGCGCCGAGGCGTTTAAAAAGGACCTGTCGAAGGCGATTGTCAAATTTTATGATACCGGTCATTTCGCGCTGGAAACACATGTGCAGGAGATTGGCGAGGGGATCCGGATCTTTTTACGATCACTCACATAATATTCATAAAACTGCGGATATGAAACCAAACCTTTCCTATCTGGGGCTTATCTATCAAACCAACTACCACCACCATCACATCGATGGAAAGAGCCGCCGGTTATTTCGCATCCGTAGTCTGACCACGTTGTCACTAGCTGTATTCGCGATGGGCTTTGCCTTCTGGCAGCCCATCGTTAGCTTTTCCCTTATTTGTGCCTGTTTCTTTCTTTACCTGAGACCGGGGGTGCGGGAAACCTGAAAATTTTCCGGTATGTTTGCAGTGATTTTATAATGTGTATTATTTACACAAAAACTACTGCTAATGTCCCAACTCCAACGCCCCGCCCGCAACTTCTTCCGTGTGAAGTGCGGAGCGGCCATGCTGCTGACCGTTTGCCTTTTTCTTTCTGCCCAGGCGCAGGAGCTTTTCTCGCCCAACCGGAATTTCCGGATGGTTTTCCAACTGGATGCCGGCGGCCAACCGGGATATGAATTATTTTATAAAGGCAAGGCAATCATCCGGCCTAGCCGGCTGGGTCTCGAACTGAAGAACGACAGCTTTTCGTTGACGAGTGGTTTTGTCGTCGCCGATTCGGCAAGGGGCAGTGTCAACGATTCATGGACGCCGGTGTGGGGGGAAACGAAAACGGTTGCTGACCATTACAATGAGCTTGCCCTTACGCTGGAGCAGCCGCGTGCCCGGCGGAAGATCCTGATCCGGTTTCGCGCATTTGACGACGGGCTTGGATTCAGGTATGAGTTTCCCACGCAGCCCAACCTGGTGTATTTCGTGATCCGGGAAGAGAAGACGCAGTTCGCGATGACGGGGGATCATACGGCGTGGTGGATCCCGGGCGATTATGATACCCAGGAATATGACTATACGACCTCGAGATTGTCTGAGATCCGCGGGCTGATGAAGCAGGCCATTACCCCCAATGCTTCGGAGACGCCCTTCTCCCCTACCGGGGTCCAGACGGCGCTGATGCTGAAGACAGCAGACGGTGTCTATATCAATTTACACGAGGCTGCGCTGATCAACTATCCCTGTATGCATCTCAACCTGGACGACCGGAATTTTGTCTTCGAGTCCTGGCTGACGCCGGATGCGCGGGGTGACAAGGGGAACATCCAGGCGCCCGCCGTTTCCCCCTGGCGGACCATCATCGCCAGCGATGACGCGCGGGATATCCTCGCTTCGAAGATGACCTATAACCTCAACGAACCCTGCAAACTGCCGGAGACGTCGTGGATCCGGCCGACGAAATATGTCGGCGTCTGGTGGGAGATGATCTCGGGCAAGTCGACCTGGGCCTATACCGACGAGTTTCCTTCGGTGGTGCTCGGGAAGACCGATTATGCCACCGCAAAGCCCAATGGACGGCATGGCGCCACCACCGCCAATGTGAAGCGGTACATCGATTTCGCGGCGAAGAATGGATTCGATGCGGTGCTTGTCGAGGGTTGGAATGTAGGCTGGGAGGACTGGTTTGGACATATGAAGGACCGGGTTTTCGATTTTGTCACCCCATACCCGGATTTCCATGTTCAGGAACTGCATGAATATGCGCAGGCGCATCATATAAAGCTGATCATGCATCATGAGACCTCTTCGTCGGTGAGAAATTACGAGCGTCAGCTGGATACGGCTTTCAAGTTTATGAAGCAGAATGGCTATGATGCCGTGAAGACGGGTTATGTGGGGAATATCCTGCCGGCCGGGGAATATCATTATGATCAGTGGATGATCAACCACTACCAGTATGTCGTTGAAAAGGCGGCTGCCTATCATATCATGGTCAACGCGCATGAGGCGGTGCGGCCGACGGGGATCGCGCGGACCTATCCCAATATGATCGGCAATGAGTCGGCGCGGGGAACCGAGTACCAGGCCTTTGGCGGGTCGAAGCCGAACCATGTGACGATCCTGCCGTTTACGCGGTTGCTGGGCGGCCCGATGGATTATACGCCGGGGATCTTCGAGATGGATCTGAGCAAGGCCGATCCCAATAACCATTCGCATTGCAACAGTACGCTTGCCAATCAACTGGCGCTTTATGTGACGATGCCCGGTCCCTTGCAGATGGCCGCAGATTTTCCCGAGAACTATGAGCGGTTTATGGATGCCTTTCAGTTTATCAAGGATGTTGCCGTAGACTGGGATGACAGCAAATACCTGGAGGCCGAGCCGGGGAAGTATATTACCGCGGCGCGGCTTGCCAAGGGTACGGGGAACTGGTTCGTGGGGAGCGTGAACGGGGACAGTTCGCGGCTGTCGTCGATCGGGTTTGGATTTCTTGCGCCGGGGAAGAAATACCTGGCCACGGTATATGCGGATGCGCCGGATGCCCATTACAAGACGAATCCACAGGCTTATGTGATCCGCCGGTATATCGTGACGAGGGAGTCCAGGCTGCGGCAACTGTGCGCGCCGGGCGGCGGGTATGCGATCAGTCTGTTCGAGGCGAAACCAGAAGATCTTAAAGAGGTGAAACCGTTGAAATAGCGAGAATTTATTGGGCGGTGGATGATGGCGTTGCTCAGACGACTGCTCGTACGAGGCTGCAGTTTTGTGGGGGTGGCAGCGTGGTCGTGCTGTTGCGCCAATAGCGTTGGGTGGCTTCTTCGGGTGTCAGCCAGTCGATGCGGGAGAAGCCGCAGGTTTTGAGTTGGGCATCGAGCTCACCGGGTTTGAAGTAGGTGAGCCAGGGCTCGCCGGAGCGGGCAACTTTTGCCGCGGCGAAGATAAAAAACGGGTTCCAGCGTTTTGCCGAGGCGGTGAAAACGAACTCGCTCCCTTTTGGCAGGCTGCCGAGGAAGTGGAAGATGCGGTTTACCGTTTCCCGCCGGAGGTAGATGAGCACGCCGAGGCAGGAGACGAACACCGGTTGGGTGAGATCGAGGGGGCTGTTGGCAAAGGCTGTTGCGAGATCATCCGTTTCCAGATCGAGCCCTACAAAGGACAGGTTTTCGGGACAAGGGAGCCCGGCCCGTTGAACGAGGCGCAGCTTGCCCGCCTGGCTGGCGGGCTGGTCGGCTTCGATAATGTGAAGGTCTTTCGCCCATTCCGGCTGGCGCCAGGCAAAGGTGTCGACGCCGGCGCCGAGCAGGAGGTATTGCCGGACGCCGCGCCAGGTCGCTTCATACAGACAATCTTCCGCATAGCGGTTGCGGAGGACCATATGCGTTCGCAAGGCGACGCTGCCCGCCAGGAAATAATCATCTTGCCGTTGATAGATATGCTCGATGGGCTCCTTGCCCAGCAATTGGAGGATGATCTCGTCCCTTAATAATTTTTCACCCTCATCCAGCAGTTGATGCGCAGCACGGAAGATGGCAGCCCCGAAGGCGGTGGAGCTTCCTGTTTGTTTATCCATTCTTTCTCTGTTTTGATTTACTCCTCAAATCTCGCGGACGCCGGGCAGATTGCGATTTACAATTGTTAAGAAATGCCGCGGTTGCGGATCCGGCTGAGGGAGACGGGGGTAATGCCTAGATAGGAGGCGATGTACTGGAGGGGGACGCGCAGGATGATCTGGGGTTGATCGCGGAGCAGGTTCTCATAGCGCTGTTGTGGGGTATCCCGGAGATAGGAAAAGAAATGTCGCATAAAAGCTGCTTGTTTATCCGCGGCATTATCCAGGATATAGGGATAGAGATCCGGGTCCTGCCGGACGATATCCATGTCCTGCTGGTTGAGCCAGCGCAGCCTGACCGGTTCAATGGTCTCGATGCTGAAGGGGCTTGGCGTGTTTTTCCGAAAGCTCTCCGAGGAGTAGACGACATCGCCTTCGAAGAAGAACTGGAAGCTGATCTCCTTACCGTCGTGGTTGAACCAGCTGCGGGCGCAGCCTTCATCGATGACATAGAGCTTGCGGGAGAGGTCGCCTTCTTTCAGCAGCAGGTGACGGGGGCCGGCTTCCTCCTGTTTCCAGAGGGAGCTGTATTTTTTCCAGGCGGCGCGGCGATCATCGGGAAGAGACATCAGTCGATGGCGAATTTGTTCTTCAACAGGTAGTCCCGGCTGTCCTTTATTGCCTGATAGACGTCCGTGGCGACGACATCCATTTCTATTACCATCCATTCTATATTGGGTTTGGCGGCCCTGGCGATGGCAGGGACGTTTTGGGCGCCTTGACCCAGCGGCAACATGGGATAGGGCTTATCCTTTATCAGGGCGTCGTTGTATTGGGCGGGTCCGTCTTTCATGTGGAGGTATTTGGCCCTGTGACCGAATTTCGAAATGATGGTTGCGGGATCGTGTCCGGCGACCTTTATCCAGTAGGTATCGAGTTGGAAGAAAACGTCCGCGCTTACGCCTTCGAGCAGCCATTCGTATACGAAACGGCCGCCGACCTTGTTGCGGTATTCCCACCAGTGGTTGTGCAGGCCGAATTGCAGGCCATGCGATTTGGCAAAGGCAGCCGCTTCGTTGTAGATGCCGATAAGTTGTTTTGTGCCTTCCAGGCTGCTGTAGCGTTTATCCTCCGGCCAGCCATGCCAGATCATCCGCCGGCAGTCGAAGGCCTCGGCGGTTTCGAGCATGGCTGCTTTTTTGTCACCGATGGGAATTTCGATATGACTGGAGCAGACTTTCAGGCCGGCGGCCCTCACGGCGCGGGCGGCCTGTTTAACCGTGATGTCCTTTGGCCAGAAGGCGGTTTCGACGGTATGCACGCCGAGGGATGCGAGGCGGTGGAGGGAACCCGGCATGTCTTTGGCGATCTGGTCGCGGATGGTGTAGAGTTGGACGGCGATCTTTGGAGTTCCGGCGGTGGCGGCGGTTCCGGTGGCGGCGGCAGTTCCGGTGGCGGCGGCAGTTCCGGTGGCGGCGGCAGTTCCGGTGGCGGCGGCGGCGAAGACGGCCGAGGGTAAAGCAGCTGCGAGGGTGGCAGAGCCGCTCATCAACAGGAAATCCCGGCGGGAGAATCGTTTTTGCATACAGGAAGTTAATAAAAAAACCCGGAAAAATTTGCGTAGTTAAATAGCTACGCTTATATTTGTAGTGAAATAGCTACATAATGAATCTAAGAAGAGACGTATTCCAGGCCATCGCAGACCCCACGAGAAGGGCGATCCTTCTGCTGGTGGCATCACAATCCTTGACGGCGGGTGCGATAGCCGCGAATTTCGACACGGCGAGACCGACCGTTTCCAAACATCTGCAAATTCTCACCGAGTGCGAACTGCTAAAACAGGAGCAAACCGGCAGGGAGATCTATTATCACCTCAATGCAAAAAAAATGAAAGACGTAGCCGACTTCATCGAGCCGTTCCGCAAAATGTGGGACGACCGCTTCAACAAGTTAGAAACCATTATGAAAAAATATAAAAACAAATAACATGGAACGTAAGACAAAGATCACTGCCGAAGACGGCAAGCAGGAGATCGTGATCACCCGGGAGTTCGATCTGCCGCTGGAATTACTCTTCAAAGCGTATTCAGACGCGGAGATCGTCGGGCAATGGATGGGGACGAAAGTGGTTAAAATGGAGAACAAAAAACACGGCGGCTACCAATTCGAGACAACCGATGACAAGGGGAATGTGGTATTCCGGGCCAATGGGACCATCCATGCATTCATTCCGAACCAGAAGATCACCCGGACATTTGAAATGGAGAACGTGCCGTTTGGCGTACAGCTCGAGGTATGCGAATTTGAACGACTGACAGACGACACCAGCAGGCTCCATATTCATTCCATCTACGAATCGGTTGCGCAACGGGACCAGGTGCTGAAGCTACCCTTTGCCCAGGGCATCGACATGGCACACAACCGGCTGCAGGACATCGTCAATAAACTTAAATAATTTGTTATGACAAAGAGAGATCGGATCATCTATTGGATCGCCACCATCTGGCTTGCGACCGGGATGCTGTCAACCGGAGCCGTACAGTTATTCAAAGCAAAAGAGGGGCCTGGAGGTGTTGACAGTCTCACCCATCTGGGCTATCCCGGATATTTTCTGACGATATTGGGCGTGTGGAAAATTTTGGGGGTCATAGCGGTCCTTATCCCTAAATTTGGGATACTGAAGGAATGGGCTTATGCCGGCTTTTTCTTTATCATGTCGGGAGCTGTATTCTCGCATCTCGCCTGGGGCGACCCGGTGAAGGAGATCTTCCCCTCGGTGTTGTTACTGGTCCTGACCGTCCTATCCTGGTATTTCAGGCCTGTTGACAGGAAGATAGTTTTTGTTAATCAATAAAATGAATAGCATGAACCCCAAGGTTGACAATTATGTGAGCAACGCCAGGGACTGGCAGAAAGCAGTGGAGAAGCTGAGAAAGATCGTTCTCGACTGTGGGCTTACCGAAGAGTTGAAGTGGGGCAACCCTTGCTACACCTATCAGAGCGGTAACATCGTTTTGATCCATACGTTCAAGGAATACTGTGCGCTGTTGTTCTTCAAAGGCGCTTTGTTAAACGATCCCGAGGGTATTCTGATCCAACAAACGAAGAATGTCCAGGCGGCGCGCCAGATCCGGTTTAGCAATGTCCAGGAAATAAGTAAGCTGGCGGCCGGTTTGAAGGCTTATATCTATGAAGCGATAGAGGTCGAAAAAGCCGGGTTGAAAGTAAAGCTCAAAAAGACCAGGGAATTCAGCATGCCGGAGGAGTTTCAAAAAAAACTGGACAAGCGGGCCACCCTGAAAACCGCCTTTGAAGCGTTGACACCGGGGCGGCAAAGGGGTTATCTGCTTTATTTCTCGGCGCCCAAACAAGCCAAGACCCGGGAGTCAAGGATCGAAAGATCGATCCCGCAAATTCTCAAGGGAAAGGGATTGACCGATGATTAATTTACCACAAGATTGACCTGCATCGAACGCCGGTATTGCTGGGGCGTGCTCTTCGTAAGGGTTTTGAAAGCCCGATTAAAGAGGGAGATATTATTGAACCCGGCATGCGAGGCAACAGAAGCTATGGATAGATCGGAGCCTGTCAGTAACAGACAGGCTTTTTGTATGCGCACCTCCATCAGGGCCTGCTTTAGCGTTTTGCCGGTGGCTTGTTTGAAGAAGCGGCAAAACGAGCTTTCCGTCATCGCGAGATCTCCGGCAATCTGCCGGGTGGAGACCTCATCCTGGTAACGAGTTTGAATGATCTGGTAGACCTGCTGGATGCGGCTGCTGTGGATGGTGGAGAGCGGCAGGGATTCCCGGGCTTTGAGGTCCTGTGCATCGGCGGTAACCGACATCTCCCGAAGCACCGAAAACAGTTGCATCAGCCGCGGGAAGGGCGGCAGCTTGTTCATTTTCTTTATCAGGCTTCCGATGCGGTGTTTTGCTTTTCCGCCGATTGCGATGCCTGTTTCCGCCCTGTCGAGCAGCTTTGCGATACCGGTGAATTCGGGAAACTGTTTCGTCATCGTTTCCAGCTGATCACGTTTGAACTGGATGACATACTCTTCATAGCTGGAGGCGGGTGATTCGAATCCGAAGTTGAAGGTATTGTGGAGGATATTGGGGCCGAGCAGGACGAGATCGCCGCCGGTGTAGCGGCTGACCTTGTAGCCGATGAACCGCTTCCCTTTACCATGCGGGACGTATACGATCTCGAATTCGGGATGAAAATGCCAATAGTCCTCGTGGCAAAGGACCGGGGCCTTGAAATGCGTCATGTGAAAAGACGCTCCTTCGATGGGCGAGATGATCTCGCGGCTTGCTTTCCTCATCTACTCGTTTGTCTGTTATTCACAATTTATGACAATTTAGTGGAAATTCCTGAAAAACGGCTGGCAGCGTTGTTTGCGCGGGATCGCGAAATTTGTCACATGAAGATGAATAAGAAGATGGCCTACCGGACTGCCGTGATCACCTATTTCTTTGTCAACGGTTTTTTGTATTCCAACCTGACTTCGAGGTTGCCCGAGCTCAAGGAGCATTTCGCGGTATCCAACAGCGTTTTGGGAACGCTTCTTTTTACGACGGCGATCGGCGCACTCGTTGCCATGCCGCTGACGGGATGGCTTTCCGTCCGTTATGGCAGCGCCAGGATAGTGATCTTTATGGGATTCCTGTTTTGTTGCAGTGTCCCCTGCATCGCTTATTCACCCGATCTCTGGCTGGGGAGGGTCGGCTTTTTTATGACCGGCTTTTTCTCGGGCGCCATGGACATCACGATGAATGCACAGGCAGTGCTCGTGGAAAGGATCTATAAGAGAACCATCATGTCTTCTTTTCATGCGGCGTTCAGTATCGGCATGGCGCTTGGAGCGGGCGCGGGTGCGTTGTTCGCGGATTTTCATTTTCCGTTGCAAGGTAATCTGGTGATAGCCGCCGGCTGTTGTGTGGTATTGCTGGCGCTGATGCTCCCGATCCTGTTGGAACACCGGCAGGAAGGCGGGCCTAACCCGGTGGCCAAAGCCGGGTCGAGACGCATTCCGACTGCGATCTGGCTGATCGCCATCATCGGTTTTTGCAGTATGACGGGAGAGGGCTCGATGGTCGACTGGTCGGCTATCTATACCAATACGGTGGTGGGCATGACAAAGGCCTTCAGCGCGCTGGCCATCGGGGCGTTTGCAACGGCGATGACTATCGGCCGGCTTTTTGGCGATCGGCTGATCGACCGGCTGGGTAAATATCCCATCCTGATCGGCAGTTGTTGTTTCAGCATTGCCGGGCTTACGCTTGCGTTAAGCTGGGTCTCGGCCCCTACGGCGCTGCTGGGATTCTTTTTGGCCGGCGCGGGCCTTTCGAATGTCGTTCCCCTTATCTATTCCCTCGCCGGAAATATTCCGGGTATCGATCCGACGGCCGGGATCGCTGTCGCCAGCACCATCGGCTATAGTGGGTTTTTTGTGGGGCCGCCGGTGATCGGATACCTGGGAGATGCGTTCGGGTTGAGGATCGGGTTGTGTTTTTCGCTGCTGCTTTTCTTTATCATGCTGGCGGTGTCCGGTACTGTGTTCGCCGCGAAGAGAAGGGTCCAATCCACATGAGATACATCGACGCAGCCCGCTATCGCACCAACACCAATACACCTTTTTCCACTTTCACCGGTTCACCGGGAAGCCGGTAACGGCATTGCCAGACGAAGGAGTTTGTCACCGATGGAATTCCCCGGACGCGGCCATCCCAGCCTGCCGTGGCGTCGAGGGATTCGAAAACGATCTGACCTTCGCGATTGAAGATCTCCAGGTAGTAGCCGATGGGCATGGGTCCGCGGATGATGGGCCGGAAGAGGTCATTAGCGCCGTCTTTGTTCGGGCTGAAGGCGCCGGGGAAGAAGAGCCCGTCGCGGCAAACGCTTACCTGCACGCGGATGGTATCGACGACGGTACAACCCGCTCCCGCCGTGGCGGTGCAGGTATAGACGGTATCGGTCTCCGGCGACACGAACGGACTTGCGGCCGTTTGATCGCTGATGCGGTAGCCGGGCGCCCAGTTATAGGCGCTGAACCCTGTGGGCGCCGGGAGTTGTACGCTGTCACCCTGGCAAAGCGTTATGCCGGGTCCGAGGTCGAAGGGCGGCGATGCGATGGTGGAGAGGATGAGCGAGTCGGTATGGTTGACATTGCAGTAATCCGTGGCGGTGACCCAGTAGGTGCCCGGCAGATAGGCGGTAAACGTCGAATCCACTGATCCGTTTTGCCAAAGGTAGCTCCGAAATCCGGCGCCCGCATTCAACTTCACGGTACTCTGGTTACACAGTGCGAGATCTGGCCCCAGGTCGACCGTATCGTTTGCCTCCGGCACTTCGAGCCAGACGCTATCGGTCAGGATGCGGCAGCCGGCGGCCATCCGGGCATGAAGCAGCATCCGGCCCGGTTTATTGAAATGAAGGGAAACGGTGGAGTCTGTCGGTTGATCGATCGTGCCGCCTTCGCCGTCGAGGGCCCAGATCACTTTCCCGCTGCAATCGCGGTTGCGTGTTGCGGTGAGCAGCAGGCTGTCGCGGGAATTGCAAGCGGTATCCTTTCCCGTGATCGCCAGCAGTGAGCAGGCCATCGGGTCTTCGCAATAATCGACTATCGGTGGGACAAAGGAGATCACCTGGGGTTGATAGTCGATGGCGGTGATGCCGGCATCCGACGAAGGGCTGGTGAACGGGGTCGTTACGAGCGGAGCAGGGGTGATCGCCGGGGTGAAGTCGACGACGGGGCAACTTGCGCCGCCTGTTGCGCCGGGGAATAGCCGCAGGGCGCTGTCGGTTTTTAGGAAATAAAGCCCGTTGTCGCCAATGATCCCTGAGTGACCGCCCGCGGCGAGGTAACCTTTATCCCGGGTGGCTTGCAGGCTATAGAGGTTTTGGACACCCGGCAGGAGATATTTTTTGGCAGCGATGAGCTTACCGTCCACCGTGATATTCACCAATGCGGCGTCCTGCGGCGATAGCCCGGTACTCCCGGAAAAGGTGAGGACAAGAGACTTGTCGTTCGCGATGGCAATGTCCGACTCGAGGGAGGTCACGTTTGTCGAGGGATCCTGCACAGCAAAGGCCGACGACAGGTTGCCCTGTTTGTCGACCAGCAGCGCACCGAACTGATCGGACTTGTACTGGCTGCTCAGCAGGTAGTTGCCCTGATAGGCGTAGACCTTTCCGGTAGAGACCGGCAGCCCCGGCCAATCGTAATATTTTCCCCAGATAAAATTACCCGATATCTCATCCATAGCAAACAGCAACCCCCTTGAAGAAATCGTGGCAAAGCTAAAATTCGACACGGCAAATATCAGTTGTCCATTGTCTTCCAACATCCAGACATCATAGATCTGCATGGCGTCGAGCAGGGTTTTTGACCAGAGCACGTTACCATCGGCATCGGTGCGAACCACCCGCAGCGGCCGGGTGCTCCCGGATATAGCAGCACAAAGAATGTAGCCGCCGGAAGAGAGCGGAAATGCGCGGGTAGTTGTCGAAAGGGAAAAGAGCGGATCGGAATATTTCTTTGCCCATTGCAGCCGGCCTTGTCCATCCAGTCGGATCAGGTTGGCGGAGCTTTTACCGCTCGCTTCCGTAACGACGCCCGCGTGGATAGAACCGCCGTCAGCCACGACTTTTCCACTGTAAATACGGCTGACGCGTAAATCGCCGATGACTTCCGCCCACAAAGGAACGCCCGCGGGGCTCAGCTTCATCACTAATCCATTCGTCTGTGCCGGTCCATAGTTGGAGGTGAGCCCCGAAACCAGGTAATTATCCTGGCCGTCGATTGCTGCCGCCCAGAGAACCTGACCCCGTGTCCCGGCCATCGTTTTCTGAAAGGTGTGGATCGAACAACTATCGGCCGGATCGATCACCTGAAGACGGCCGGTTGTTTCGGAGCTGCAATGCCCGTCCGTCGCCACCAGGCGGATCGCGTGACTACCCGCCGCAGGGAAGGTTGCGTCATAGTTGGCTCCTGTACCCACCATCGTCCCGTCGAGCCACCACTGCCAGGAGGCGGCGTTGGCGCCGGTGTAGGTGAAATGAGCCATCCCATTTATAAGTATGGATGTATCGGCGGGTGCAAAGGCTGCCACGGCGGGACAGAGGATATCCAGCGCGAGGTCTTTTTCCCCGTCTACACACGTCGTATTGCCGGAGGCGGCAACGAGACGGATCAAATAGTGGCCCGCCGTGGGAAATGTGAAGTTGAGATCCGAACCCGTCGCCTGTTGAACTCCATTGACGGTCCAGGTGTACGAGGACCCATTTACGGAGGTGTTAGTAAAGACGATCGGGACGCCGGGAGTGATGGTGCCGGGTGGAATGCTGAAATTCGCGGCTACCGGTGAGGGACAGGGCGGCATACAGGATTTGCAGGCCAGCAGGCTCATGCGAACGTTCTGGATCGACCAGTTCATGCGATCGGCCTGGTCCGGGGTGAAGAGGGTCATGCAGCTGATATTGCCGTAGTCCATGTAATCGCGGGTGAGGTCGTCCTGGTCCGATGAAAAGCCCGACAGCATATCGGTGGAGCAGCTGTTCATGGCCTGGCCGCAGTTGACATAGGCCGTACTTTGATCGGGCGGGGTGTCGCAAATGCGGTCGCCGTCGACGCTGCAATCGTTGTTTGTGCAGCCGCCTTCGAATGTGTGATAGAGCCCAAGATAATGGCCCATTTCGTGGATGAGTACGACGTCATTGGCATAGGAAGTTCCAAAGAGGTCTGCTTCGACCACGATCCCGTCTTCGTCGCTGCCATGCGCCGGAGGCAGGTAGGCATAGCCGGCCACGTTGCCGGGGATGCTCCGCACGACCCAGATATTGATATAACAAAGCGGGTTCCAGCGGTTGGTATTTTTTACGTTGAGATCGTCGATGGTCATGTCGCCCATATTCGTATAGGGAGAGACGTCATGCGTGATGCCGTTAGTCGGCTGGTTGGAAGGATCGTGGCCGGCGAGGCAGAACTGGATATGGGGATCGGCGCCATCGGCCGGATCATAGTAGCCGCTCCTGGAATAAGCCTCGTTGAGGTGTTGGATGGCGGTGAGCACCTGGACGTCGGAGATGTTCTCGGGGCCGTTGTCGTGGATGACGTGTACCACGACAGGAAGAGTGGTGATAACGGTTCCGAGGGGAATTGGAGTGGCGGGAGTCCTTTTTTTAAGATGCGCGCGCCATTGGGACTCTATCCGGGCGCTTTTTGCAAGGATGTCAGGGTTTCTGCTTATCAGGGCGTCTGTGGCCTGCTTTTGACCACAGGTCAAGGGTTGAGCGATCGCCCGGGAGGACAGGACGATGGCCAGGAGGATCATAGAAAGGTTTAAAAAGGGGCGAAGATTCATTGAGGACATTAGGTACCTCAAAACGAGTTGGGATAGGTTTTATTTTAATGGGCGACAAGAATGCTATCGTTGTTTCTCGCGAGCAGGAGGATGTGGCGTCCGAGGCTGCGAAGGACTTTAGCGTCGCGCCATTCGCCGGGTTGTTGGGTGAGGGAGCCGAGGCAATGGAATTCGCGGTCGTAGGTGAAGATGGTGGGGTTGAGGGCGTCGTAGCGGCCTTCATAGGGTTGTACGCCGTAGAAGTTGCCGACGGCGAGCCATCGGCGCCGGCCGTCGGGGCCGGTGATTTCCGTGAAGCTGAAGAGCGGAGACAGCTGCAGTTCGGGGGGGAGGGCTTTGGGGGCGAAGCCGCTATGGCCTTCGTTGAAGAGACAGAGCGAGGCGAGTGTATCTACGTGGAGCGTTTGTGCGTCGTCCAGCTGGTGGCCGAACAGGTAGCGGAGATTCCTGCCCGCCACTTCGTCGTAGCGGAGGTGGCTTCGTTTCAGGCCGGGCAGTGCTAGTTCCAGCTGATCTTTGCCCAGGAAGGGATATTCTTCGCCGCCGATGAAATAGGTCATCAACTGTTCGAGCGTACCATTCCCATCGATATCTTTTATATACAGGTTCAACGGGCCGTCCCTGCCGGCGGCCAGTTTGGTGTTGAGTCCCCAGTTGCCTGCGAGGATATCCGGGTGGCCGTCGCCATTGATATCGGTGACGGCGAGGGATTGCCACAGTCCTTTGGGGCCGGCCCGTTTTGTTTCGTGCAGCGAGCCGTTTTTGTTGATGAATACGCGGACCGGCATCCATTCCCCTGCCACGACAAGGTCTTTCACGCCGTCGCTATCGAGATCGGCAAATACGGCGGCGGTGGGCATGCCGGAATCCGAGAAAAGCACGGTGCTTTTGAACCGGCCGTGACCATCGTTTAGCAGGAGATACGATGGGGTTTCCTTCGCCCCGAATCGGCGGGCGACCGCGCCTCCACCGACGAAGAGATCGACGGCGCCGTCGCCGTTGACGTCCGCGGCCGTTACGCAGGATTTGTTGACGCGCAGGTTGGGCAAGGTTTCCGTTGTTTCGTGAAAATGGCCTTGACCGTCGTTTATATAGAGGTGATCGAGAAGGGCTGTGTCGCCATCGGGGCGTTCGCTGCCGCCGCTAACGACGTACAAATCCGGTTTTCCATCGCCGTTAGCGTCAAAGAATACCGCGTCGACGCCCTCGCTATCCCGATTAGCTGCGAAGGCAGTGGTGTCGGCCGGGGAGAAACCGCCGGAGCGATTTTGGAGGAACAGCGCGCCGGATTGACCTTGTGCGCCGCAGACGAAGAAATCATCGAGACCGTCGCCGTTGACGTCGGCGATTGCCATTTTTGGTCCGCGAGTGGATTCCATATGGGGGATGAGGTATTGCTGTTTGAAATCGCTGTAGTTATTCTCGCGATGGCGCCAGGGGATGCTTTCGGGACGCGATTGCGGCGACCTGGCGGCGGAGGGCGGGGCGCCCGAGGTCCGGTCGGGAGGAAGTATCGTCGTTGCTTCGGTTTGGTGGAGCAACAGCAAGGTGTCGGTCGGGACGTGCCGTAAAAGCTGCGAGTGCCGGTCGGGCCAGACGACGAGCACGCTGTCGACGACGGTGGTGTCGCCCAGACCGAAGTGCAGAACGGGTTCACCAGAGGATTCGAATCCCCGGGTGAGCATCAGCTGCTGGTATTGTCTTTTTCCGCCGGCGTAGACATAGGCTTTTGCACCGATGCCAAAGCGGTTGAGATCGGAACCGGAAAAGGCCAGTGAAAGCCAGTGGAGACGCGGCGCGTTGTTTTTCAGGATCACTGCGGGGCCGTTGATGCAGTTGATGACGAGGTCGAGGCGGCCGTCCCTGTCGAGATCGGCATAGGCGGCCCCATTGAAATATCCGGTAAGTCCGGCCGTACCCCAGGCTTCGCTCTCGTCGCTAAAGCGCCCGCCATCCTCGTTTTGGAATACGAAGGGGTGTGAGGCCCCGTCGGGCATCTTGTCCAGCATTGCTTTTTGGAGGGCGGCTTCATCCCCATACTGTGCCGGGTTGCGCAGGTTTGCAAAGAAATTGATGAAGTCGAGGTCCAGCGGACGGTGGACGATGCCGCTCGAAATAAAGAGATCTTTGTTGCCGTCGTTGTCCAAATCGGCAAAGAGGGGGCTCCAGCTCCAGTCCGTCGCCGAGATGCCTGCGATCAATCCCACGTCGCTGAAGCTCTGCCCATCGCCGTTGTTTCGCTGCAGGCAGTTGCGGGAGTACTGATCCTGGTAGCCGTTGGCGACGATCTTTTGCTGATAGATGTCGAGGTGTTCGCCGTTGCCATAGGTTTTCAACGTTTTTTCATCGCCTGGCAGCATATCCGCCGTAACGATGTCCAGCTGGCCGTCGTTGTTGAAATCGGCGATATCATTACCCATGCTGTAGCGGCTGTAATGCCGGAAATGGGCGGCGCCGCTTTCGGTAAAGGTGCCGTTGCCGTTGTTAAGATAGTAAAAATCGTTCTCGTGGAAATCGTTGCCCACATAGATATCTTCCCAGCCGTCGTTGTTCAGGTCGGCGACCGCCACTCCCAGCCCGTAACAGAGACTGCTCTGATAGAGTCCGGCCGCGGCGCTTACATCGGTGAAATGCGGCTGACCGCCGGCGGGGTCATTGCGGTAGAGGCGTTCGCCCGCGTTGGGGTCGAAGCCGCGGCGTTTGCCGGTGTCCGTGATATTCTGGTTGGGATGCAGGGATTGGTTGAGGATGAAGCAGTCGAGGTCGCCGTCGTGGTCGTAGTCGAAGAACACGGCCTGGGTCGAGAAGCCGGAGAAATCCAGGCCGTACGCTTTGGCACTTTCGGTGAAGCTACCGTCGCCATTGTTAACGAACAATAGATTGTGTCCCTGGAAGCCCTGCATGTTGGCTACGGCGCAGACATAGATGTCCAACCGGCCGTCGCCATTGACGTCGGCCATCGTTACGCCGGTGCACCAGTCGGAGGTGCCGGCTACGCCGGCGCGGGCGGTGACGTCTTCGAATATAAAGTTGCCTTTGTTGAGATAGAGGCGGTTGCGGCCTTTCCCGTTGGCGGCGAAGTAGAGATCGGGAAGACCATCCCCGTTGACATCGCCGGCGGCAACACCCGCGCCATTGTAGTAATAGATATAGCTGAGAATGCCCAGCCCCGGCTTGTCGGGGAGCTGGTTGACGAAATCGACCTGTGTTTTTGCGGCCGGCAGCGATTCCAGCATTCCGGCTGCGGGCTGGTCACAGGCGGCGAAAAGCCCTAATACTCCGCTCAATCCGGAAAATAGTCTCCACATTGTCTTCATAATCGAGCAATCGTTTGTCCGGTGAATATAGGAACATCGCCGGATATCGAACCGGGTTGAACCGTACCATATTTCGCGCATCAGGGTCGGACAGCCATTCGGCTTTTAGCCGCGGGCCATATTTCCCGGCAAAGGCTTTTAGCTGCGGCGCGGCGGCAAGCGATGCGATGTAAAGGTGTACCCGGGAGAGTAGCACGGCCGAATCATTCATCTCCTGCACGGCCTGCCGGCAGTGATCGCAATCGACGTCGACAAAGACGATCAGGGCGGGCTTGTCCCGCGGGATATCGGCGGGGGTGAGCGTTTTGCCCGGCGCGGTGCGGAAGGTGAAGTCAGGCATGATGGCTGCAGGCGGCGGTGTACCCTGGGCAAAGGTTTCCGCCGCAAGGGCCATAAATGCGATTAGCGGGGTGTAGATCAGATGTGTGACATATCCCATATAGTAAGGTTCTTGATCGTTGTACTGCCGCCCCGCGAGAACACCGAACACCCGGTGGCGCCCTTGTCGGGATAGACATAGGTCGTCAGCACTTTCTCGCCGCCGTCGATAAAGACTTCCAGGGAGGACTTATCGAACAGGAGTTCGAGCCGGACCTTTCCGCTTACGCCGGGCAGGGCGATGGTCTGGCGGACGCGGTCGGGTGCGGGGCCTGAACCCATCTTCGATCGGTCGACAAACAACTCATGGCGTGCAGCGTCATAGCCGATGACCGTTTCATGCGAGCCATCGGCGTTCCGGCCGATGCTGAATCCTGCCGTCGCGCCGGCGCTTACATCCAGTTCCGCATCGATCCAGTAGGCATTGTTGTTACGTGAGGCGGCAAGCTCGGTGTTGGCGTCCACGTGCAGGCTGGGGGTCATATGCGGCGCCGGCAAGGCCTTTTTCACTACGGCTGCGGGCTCCTGGATGAGCCGCAATCCTTCGGCCGTCTTCCGCAACCGCATATCCCGGGAGATGGACATCTGCCCGGTCCATGGGAAGGTCTTTTGATTGCCGGGGACCATCCAGCCGATGAGCACCTTTCCGTTGTCGGGCAGGTTATTCCAGGGAATGGCGGCATAAAAGCAGTCGCCTTCGTCCACCGGCAGGATCAGCGATTCCGGGTTATCGTTGGTAAAGGTCTTGCCGTCGAAGTTCCCGATATAATATTGCATAAAGACCCCACGAGCCTTGCCTGCCGCCGAGTTCATCAGCACCCATTTCGTTCCGCCGCTTTCCACCGGCAATTCGATCAGCGAGGGACATTCCCAATGCGACTCGGTAAATCCCTGCGGACCGAACTCGCTGAGGAGGGTCCATTCTTTGAGGTTGGGCGAGCCGTAGAACCGGATCTTATGCTCTGCCGGCAGGACCACCGTCATCACCCATTTCCGGGAGGTTTTGTGCCAGAATACGTTCGGATCGCGGAAGTCCCGCTTGTTCAGATCGATGACCGGATTCTTTGCATAGTTGGTATAGGTGTGCCCGCCATCGTTGCTGTAGGCAATCCATTGCGACTCTTTTTTGAGATTGGGCTGATGCCCGGTGTAGATGGCGACCAGACAGCCGCCGTTCTTCCCAAACCCGCTGGTGTTGTGTTCGTCCCAGACGGCCGAGCCGCTGAAGATCCAGACCGTGTCGCCCTTTGCCTTGTCGATCATTTCCGGGATCGCAACGGGAAGGTGGGTCCAGTGCAGGAGGTCTTTCGAGGTCGCATGGCCCCAGCTCATATGTCCCCATTTATTCTCGAAGGGGTTTTGCTGGTTGTACAGCAGGTACTCACCGTTGAGCCAGATCGGCCCGTTGGGGTCGTTTGTCCAGTTTTTCGCCGGGGTGAAATGGTACATTGGCCGCCATTGGGGCGTGGGGACATCGTCCTGGGCGTGGGCTGCGAGCGAACCTAACAGGCAGGCGCCGATAAAAAGTTTTTTCATACTAGTAGCCTTTATTCTGTGTATATAATCCGTTTGTAAACACGATTTGCTCCTGCGGGATGGGGAAGTATTCATGCTTTCCCTTTGTGAACTGTGCGTTGACGAGGAAGGGATGCCTTACTTTCTCGACCGCAAAATAATTGTTCATCGTCACATCCGCAATGCCCCAGCGAACCAGGTCGAAGAACCGGTAGCCTTCCATCGCGAATTCCAGACGCCGTTCCCATTGCAGGGCTTTGAAGGCGGTGGCCTTGTCCCAGACGGGGACGTTCACGCCTGGCTTGTAGACGTCGATGCGGTAGTTGCTGGGATTGGAGCCGTCCAGGCGTTTTACCAGCGGACTGATGGCGGCCGCTCTCGTCCTGATCTCGTTGATCAACGGCAGCGCCGCGTTGGGATTATCCAGTTGGATATAGGCCTCGGCCTGCATCAGGAGTACGTCGTCATAACGGATGACGTCCATGTTGACGGAAGTTCCGTAGAAAGGTCCGAGTTTCTTGAAACAGGCGCAGGAAGCGAGCTGGAGCTCTTTCATCGTTCCGAACCCGCCATACACGCCTGAAAGGCGTTCCCAGCTATGGTCATAGGGAATGGCTGCGTCGTATTTATAGGGATGTCCGGCGATGCCGATGGTATGATCGATGCGCGGGTCGACGCCGTTTTTCCAGAAATCGATGCTGTCCTTCATCTCGGTTCCCGGGTCGTTGAAATGGTCGAATTCAGGCAGGCCGTTGGCATCGGTCTTGAAGGCGTTGACCATATTTTGGGAAGGGACGTGGAAGGCGCAACAACCGTATTGTGGGGCGCCGGCAAAATAGTTGAGGCTGGTGGACATGCTCAGGCGGCCGCCGATGGCCGTTCCGTCGTTGATGGAGTATTGGATGGCGAAGACGGATTCCGGTCCGTTATCATGACCATCGAGGAAATTGTAGGCGAAATCGGTGTTGAGCTTGTAGTTTGTCGAGTTGATGACATCGTTTAGCAGGGTGACTACCTGTTGCATCTTTGCCTGGTCGATCCCCGTGACATTGTAGTTGGCGTCCTGGGTATAGGCATGGTACAGCAGTGCTTTGGCCAGATAGGCTTTTGCCGATAGTTGGTTGGCCCGGCCGGGTTCCCCGGGTTGCTTCTCCGGCAGGTTGGAGATAGCGGCCTGGAAATCCCCTTCTATCTTCAGCCAAAGCGAGTCGTTTGACAACGTATTATCGATCTTCAGGATATCGTCGTTGGTGGCGGTCTCGTCGACCCAGGGAACGCTGCGGAAAAGCATCTTCAGCAGGAAATACATATGACCCCGCAGAAAGTGCATCTCTGCGATGCGGGTGGTTCTTTTCGGAAATTGCGCGTCGGTGAGCTTATCGAGGGCCCTCAGTGCTTCATTACAGCGCGAGACGGCGGCATAGGCCCTGATCCAGGCGCCGGGGAACCCGAAATCGCCAAAGCCATTGTTGTCGGGAGAGACGAGATAGAACTGCTCATAGCGGTCGAGCTGGCCCTGGTCGCCGATATCTCCCCCACCCTTAAAGGCATCGTCGCTGCGGATGCTGCCCCATTCCCAGTTGCTGGTGATTGGCGCATCCCACCAGTCGTTGGCGATGCCTGCATAGGCGGCGGTGGCCAGACCGTCGACGGCTTCCGGCGTTGCCAGGTCGCTTTGGGAAGACAGGGCGCCCTGCGGTTTGTAATCGAGATATTTCTTGCAGCCAAGGGAAGATAGCGCTGCCAGAATCAGAAGGCCGTACATCCATTTATTTTTCATATTGCATTTTTAATGGTTAGAAATTTGCATTGATGCCGACGGTAACCGAGGTCGGCACGGGCCAGGAGCCAAAGCCGGTGCGTTCGGGGTCTTTGCTGGTCAGCTGGCCCGACTTGATCGCAAACAGATTCTGACCTGATACATAGAGCCGGAGGCTTTGCAGGTAGCCTTTTGCGGCGATGGTCTTTGGCAGGGTGTAGCCGATCATTGCATTCCGGAGCTTGAAGAAACTTCCGTTGACAAAATAATAGTTGGAGGTTCGGCCTTCGTTGTTGAGGTTGAGTACCGTCAATGATGGGATGGAGGATTTTGTGTTCTGCGGCGTCCAGGCGCTGAAGACCCCCGGTCCGGCATTGGTATTCGGTGCGATCGTAGTATTAAATTGCTTGGCGGGATCGTAGTTCGTTACCGACGCTACGCCGCTGCCGAAGAGCGAGGCATCGAAATTCTTGTAATCCACCGCCAGGCGAAGCCCGAAGATGATCTTTGGAAGTGTGGTACCCAGGAAGTCCTGGTCGAGTACATCCACTTTTCCATCCCCGTTGAGATCATCATAGCGGATGCGGCCGGGTGCTGCGCCGGGCTGGATGGCGTGTGCCGAGACCTCCTGGGCGTTCTGGAAGATGCCGCTCGCCTTATAGCCGAACACCGAGAATTGTGAATGGCCGATGATGCTATGATTCGGGTCGCCGGGATAGGCGGACCGGACGTCTTCGGGCAGGGCGGTGATCTTATTGGCGAAATGGCTCACATTGCCGGTGATCGTATAATGCAGCTTGCCGGTGGTGGTATTCTGATAGCTTAGCACGAATTCCCAGCCTTTGTTTTTGATGCTGGCGCCGTTGAGCCATTGCTGCTGGCCTTCGCCCACTGCCCCGGCGATAGGCGGTTGGATCAGGATATTGCTGGTGTTGCGGTTGAACCAGTCGAAGCTGCCGGTGAGTGCTTCGTTGATAAAGCCGAAGTCGAGGCCAAGATTTGTCTCCTTGGTTTGTTCCCATTTGAGATTGGGGTTACCGAGCTGTACCTGTACGAAGCCCGAGGGCAGGGTGCCCGTGTTGATCCCGCCCAGATCGTAGGCTGTACCGGTGTTGAGCCATTGCGCATAGGCGGGGTTGCTCGTACCGTAGTTGGCCTGGAACAGCGTATAGGCGGACAGGTTACCAATCGCCTGGTTGCCCACGACGCCATAGCCCCCTCTCAGCTTCAGGTTGGAAACGACGTGAATGTTGCGGAAGAACTCTTCGTTGTTGATGCGCCAGCCGGCAGTAAAGGCGGGGAAGACACCATAGGGGTTGTTGGTGCCGAATCGCGAGGAGCCATCGCGCCGGATGGTGAAAGAAGCCAGGTAGCGGTCGCCATAGCCATAGAACAGCTTTCCAAACTGTGACAGGAGGCGATAGCCCGTCGCGCTGCCGGTGGTGGTCTGGGTGCCCGAGCCGGCTCCCAGCACGAAGTAGCTGAGATCCTGCACGGCGAAGTTGGTGACGCTTCCGTTGAAGACCTGGTAGTCGTCGCGGACCGACTCGATGCCGCCGAGGATATTCAGCCGGTGCTGACCGATCTCCAGGTTATAGTTGGCGGTGTTTGTCCAGGTGAAGGTAAATTCCTTGGCCTGTGTGTTGGTGAGGCTGTTGAAGGAGTTGACCGGGCCTTCGTCGCCGATGAGGGTGATCTTGCGGCTGGGTTCGTCGTCGTAGTCGAAGCCGAAGCTTGTACGCAGGACCAGCTTTTTGATCACCTCGAGTTCCGCGTAGATATTACCGTATACCTGTAGCCGGGCGTTTGTATTCCAGCGATTGAGATACTGGATATCGACGGGGTTGTTGCGGTCGGTGTAGCCGGAGCCGATGGGGCCGCCGAAGGTGCCGTCGGTCTTCCGCAGGGGAATGGTCGGCGCGAGGATCAGCGCCAGGGTGGGCGTGGGTGCGCCGCCGGGGTCAAAGCCGGAAGCTACCTGAGAGGTTCGGGAGATCTGAAGGTTTTCACCGACTTTCAGCCGGTTGTTGAACCCGCTGACATGCGAATTCACGCGGGCGTTGTAGCGACGATAGCCGGTGTATTGCAGGAGTCCGTTGTTGTTCAGGTAGCCGAAATCCATCGAGATGGCGTTGCGGGCATTTCCTGCTGCGATGCCGACGTTATTGGTGGTGATCAGCGCGGTTTTATACAATTCGTCCTGCCAGTTGGTATTGCCCACTGGTTCGAGGGGGCTGCCGCCGACGAAGGGTGCGACGTTTACTTTGTTGAGGACGGGATTGGTGTAGTCGTTGTTCCAGTCGTAGGTGTAGATCTGGCTGACGAGGTTGTTGGGATCGGTGCCGTCGTTGACGGCGGCGCGCCAGAGGGCCCTACCCCGATCTTCGGTGTTGAGGACGTTTTCCTGCCAGGGGCGTTCGGTCTGCCAGGTGAGGCTTGAGTTCAGCGTCACGCGTAGTTTGTCGCCGGCCGTGCTGCCGTCCTTTGTCGTGACGATGATGACGCCGTTGGAAGCCCGTGATCCATAGATCGAGGAAGCCGAAGCATCTTTTAGTACCTGGATGGAGGCGATGGACGAGGAGTTGAGATTGGCGAAATCCTCATAGCGGGTGGTGGGAACTCCGTCGATGATGTACAGGGGGTTGGTGTTCCCCAGAGTATTCACGCCCCGCACGAGGATGGTCGGCGGGTTGCCGTTGGCTCCGGTTGGGGAGCCGTCGGCGGCGATATACAACCCCGGCACTTGCCCCTGTAAAGCCAGCATGGGACTCGTGGTCGGTACGTCCTTTATCGCGGCCAGGTTGACCACGGAGACCGCGCCTGTCAGGTCGACTTTTTTCTCCGTCTTATAACCCGTGACCACCACCTGGTTAAGGTCGTTGATCCCCTCGATCATGGCGAGGCTGAGTTCGGCCGTCGAGGACCCAATCCTTACCTGCAGGCTGTTCATCCCCACAAAGCTCAGGGTCAGGGTTTCGCCGGGAGAGGCCGCGATGGAAAACCGGCCGGCCGAATCGGTGACTACCGATCGCTTGCCGGCAAGGACGGTGACACCCTGGAGGGGTTCTTTTGTCGAATTCCGGATCACCGTTCCGGTAATCACCTTTTGCTGTGCAAAGCCAAGAAGACTCAGCAGCAACAGCAATGGCAAAACAATCTGTACTTTTCTCATAATAGTTGAGTATTTAATGCGCAATTAATTTTTTTACTTCATCCACTTTGTATTCCGGGCAGGGTCCGCTGTAGCTGGCGATCAACGCGCCCATCGCGCTGGCAAACTCGATGGCGGCAGCGGGGTCCGTGCCCTGTGAAAGATGAAACAGCAGACCGGAGAGAAAGGCATCTCCACTGCCGACGGTATCGGCCAGGTCTACCCGAAAACCGGGGTGTTCATAGAATTTACCGGCCATCGTCATTATGGAACCCAGGCTTCCTTTTGTTACTACGATGGTCGGGATGCGGAACCTGTCCTGGAGCGCTTTGATGCGATCGCGTTCGGTGGAGTAGTCCGCGAACCAGCCGGTGAGTAACTCCAGTTCGCCGAGGTTGAGTTTAAGCAGTTCGACACCGTTGAGCAGGCGTTCGAGAATGGGCCGGTTGTAGTGCGGGGGCCGGAGATTGATATCCAGCACGCGGTATTTGGCGAGCTGCTGCAGCCGGAAGAGTACCTCCCGGTTGGCCTGGGAGCGGGTGCTCAGGCTGCCGAAGATGAAATACTCACACTGCCGGAGGAGGGAGCCAAATTGCTCGTCCCACTGGATATTGTCCCAGGCGACAGGCTTGACGATATCATAGTGAACCTCTTCGCCTTCTCCGTGGGTCAGCGATACTTTACCGGTATCCAGTTCGAAGTCCATCTGGAAAAAATCCGTGGAGATGTCCTGGCGTTCCATCAACTGTATCAGGCGTTTGCCATAGTTATCCAGTCCGACGCGGGTGATCAGCGCGGGGCGGATGCCCAGTTTGCGTAAATGGTAAGCGACATTCATGGGCGCCCCACCCGGGACGACAGAGTCCGGTAAAACATCCCATAAGATCTCTCCAAAGCAAACGACAGGATAGTTCATGATAATTGTTATTTGCGGTTTAGTGGGCCATCAGGGTATATTCGATCTGTTCCAGCGATTTCCCCTTTGTCTCGGGCATCAGCTTCCAGACGAAGACGAGCTGGACACACATCATCACGCAAAAGAACAGGAACGTATTCCCTCCGCCGGCCTTCTCAGCCAGCCAGGGAAAGGAAAAGGCAATGATCGCAGCCATCACCCAGTGAGTGGTGCTGCCAAGCGTCTGTCCCTTGGCCCGGACGGGGTTGGGGAAGATCTCGGAGATGAATACCCAGATGACGGCGCCCTGAGAAAAAGCGAAAAAGGCGATATAGATAAACAGGAATACCGGGACCATCCAGCCATTAAATGAGGCTGCGTAGAAGGACCAGGCAACCAGGCCGAGTGTGGCGATGAGGCCGAAGCTGCCGATCAGCATGAGGGTCCGGCGGCCGATCCGGTCAATGAAATTCATCGCCAGCAGGGTGAAGCCAAAATTCACGATGCCGATACCTGCGGTTGACAGCAGGGAGGAGTTCTTTCCCAGGCCCGTCATTTCGAAGATGCGCGGGCTGTAATAGATAATGGCGTTGATGCCCGATACCTGGTTGAACACGGCAAACAGGATCGCGAGGGTCACCGGGGTACGATAGCGCCGGGTGAACAGGGCTTCGGAAGCCGGCTGGCGGCGGTCGTCGTCGGCGGCAGCCCGGATGTCCTGCAGTATCTCGTTGCCTTTTGCGGGATCTATCGCGAGGAGGATGCGTTTTGCTTCTTCGATCCGGCCCCGGTGGACGATCAGCCAGCGCGGGCTTTCGGGTACCCAGCGGAGAAGGAACAGGAAAAGGGCTGAAGGCAAGGCCTGGATCCCGAGCATAAAGCGCCAGTTCTGGCCGCCGGTCTGACCGCCAATCTGGCCGATGAGATAATTAGAGAGATACGACACGACGATCCCGAAGACGACGTTAAACTGGAACAAGCCGACGAGTTTCCCGCGGCGACCGGCCGGAGCGATCTCGGAGATATAGATCGGTGCGGTGACGGATGAGGCGCCAACCCCCAGACCACCCATAAACCGGAAGAAAAGGAAGGAATACCAGTTGACGGATAAGGCGGTGCCCAGGCTGGACAACAAATAAAGGAGAGCGATGAGATAGAGGGTCTTCTTCCGGCCAATCCGGTCCGTCGGAATTGCCCCCGTCAGGGCGCCGATGACGGTACCAATCAATGCAATCGATACCGTGAACCCATGTTGCAGTGCCGAAAGACTCCAATAGGATTGAATGGATTGCTCCGCCCCGGAGATAACGGCTGTATCAAAACCAAACAGGAAACCGCCGAGGGCGATGACAAGACTCCAGGTAAAGACATTTTTCCTCTCCATATAGCAATTAGTTTCACCGACTAAAGTAGCGGCCTGCGAGCTTGCCCCTTTCCAAAATCATTTCAACCTTTTGCGGAATTCGCGCGATCTGCTAAAAAATCCTCAGTTAATTGGTTTTGAATCATTTATTGTCGTAATTTTATTTGGATCATTTATTCCCCTTTGTGATTTTGCAACATGAATTTTTGATTTTGTTGCAGCGCCGACCCCACCGATCCTGTTAGGATTTCCATTTCGAAAAAGATTGATACGGATTCGAAACTTCGATTTTTGAAAAACACCCAATTTTATCCGTATGATTGCTTTGCCAAACACTGCTTTGCTCATCGGGGTAATTCTGTTGTTCTATTCCTGCTCCAGCCCCAACACGGAAAAAAAATACCGCATCGGTTTTGCTCAATGCACCGGCACCGAGAATTGGAAACGCGCCACGCGTGAAGCGATGGCCCGGGAACTTTCCTTTCACCCCGGCACCGAACTCATCTATCGCAGCGCCAACGACAACAGTGAACTGCAGGTCCGCCAGATAAAAGAACTGCTAAACCAAAATATCGACATCCTGCTGGTCTCGCCCAACGAAGCAAAGCCGCTTACCTCGGTGGTGGAAGAAGCCTATAATCGCGGCATCCCGGTGGTTGTAATCGATCGCAAGACGAGTTCCGATCTTTATACGAGCTTTATCGGTATTAATAATTATGAGTTGGGGAAGATGGCGGGTGAGTATGTTGCGCATGCGGTGCACGATACCGCCAATATCATCGAAGCCATCGGGTTGCAGGGATCGACGCCCTCAGCCGATCGGCAGCGGGGATTTGAAGACCGCATCCGGCAAAGCCCTATGATCCATATCAAGGCCCGGGTATATGGAGACTGGCTCCAGGATAAATCCACGGCGGCTTTTCTGCGAATAAAGGACCAGTTGTCGCCCAACGACGTCGTATTTGCTCAAAATGATCCGATGGCGCTTGGCGCCTATGAGGTGTACAAGAGTCTGGGGATGGAGCGATCGGCGCGCTTTTTTGGCATCGACGGGCTTTCGGGACCTGGCGGCGGCATTCAGCTTGTCAGCGACCAGGTGCTACAGGCGACCTTTCTGACGCCCACCGGCGGGGAGGAAGCGATAAAGACCGCTTTTGCCATTCTCGAGAAGCAGCCTTTTCATAAGGAGTATATCATGCCCACGGTGGTCATCGATTCCACCAACGTCCGGGTCATGAAACAGCAAACGGACCGGATCAACGATCAGACGCATGACATCGAAAAGCAATATGCGCTTTTACAGGAGCAACGACGGATCTATCACAACCAGCGCAATCTCCTTTATATTGCCATCACGGCGTTGGGTTTGACGCTGATCCTTGGCGGGATCGCCTTTTTTGCCCTGCGGAATAATCGCCGCATCAACCGCCGGCTTGCCGGTCAGAACGAAAAGATCCTTACGCAGCGGAACCAACTGATCGAGATGACGGCCAGGGCCAAGGAGGCCACGGATGCCAAGTTCAATTTTTTTACGAATATCTCCCATGAGTTCCGGACACCGCTGACCCTTATCCTGGGTCCGCTCGAGGATAGTCTGGCCTCGCCAAAGCTGCATTTCACCATCAAGCATAATCTCCAGCTCGTTCAGAAGAGCGCGATGCGGCTGATGCGGCTGATCAATCAGTTGATGGACTTCCGCAAGATCGAGGAGAACAAGATGAGACTGATCGTCTCCGAGAACAATATCACCGATTTCGTCACCGAGATCGCCGGGTCCTTCCATGAGATCGCCCGGCGGAAGGCGATCACCTTTACTATCGCCAGCGAAGTTCGTGATCTCCGGATGTGGTTCGACGTAAACATTCTCGATAAGGTGTTTTTTAATCTATTATCGAATGCTTTTAAGTTCACGAATGAAAATGGGAGTATCAGTGTTACCATTGCCAGGGATGGGGTCCAGGACAGAGTGATCATCGTCATTCAGGATTCAGGGGTGGGTATGACGCCGGAAGAGGCGGATCATGCCTTCGACCTGTTTTATCAGGGGAATAAAAAAGCGTTCAAGGGGACGGGACTGGGGTTATCGCTCACGAAGGAGATGATCCATCTTCATCATGGGAATATCTCGGTGGCAAGCGCCAAGTGGCAGGGGTCTACCTTCACGGTGAGTTTACCGATTCGGCGCGAAGACCTCGGCGAGACGGAGATTGCGCCGGAAAAACCGCTGCTACAACCCAGCACCGAAGACATCAGTATGTACACGGCCGATATCCAGCCCATGTCCATTAGCGATGAGGGCGTTCTTCCTCTCCGGCAGAAAGAGCATTCGCTGCTGGTCATCGAAGACAATGACGATCTCCGGGTCTTTCTCAAGAAGCGCCTGGGAGGGGAATATGAGTTGCACGAAGCAGAAGATGCCGCCAGCGGAATTGCCAAGGCTTACGATCTTGTTCCCGACCTTATCATCTCGGATATTATCCTGCCCGGCGAGGATGGGTTGCATGTGACGGAGATGCTCAAGCAGGATCTGCGCACCAGTCATATCCCGATCGTGCTGCTCACCGCCAAGGGGGCCATCGAAGACCAGATCAAGGGCATCAAGCTGCTGGCCGATGCCTTTATCGTGAAACCTTTCAACCTCGAATACCTGGAGGAGACGATCAAGTGTCTGCTCAACAACCGAACCGTGCTGCGGGAACACTATACCAGTGAACTGCCGGTCGAGGTCCGGCCCGGAACGGCCACCCTGGTTACACGGAAGTTCATCAATGAATTTATCGCCATCGTCGAGAACAATATCCCCAACGAGGACTTTTCGGTCGACGATATCTGCCGGCAGATCGGTATATCGCGGGTGCAGCTGTACCGGAAGGTGAAGGCGCTGATGGGCTATAACGTCAATGACTATATCTCTACTGTGCGGCTGCAGAAGGCCAAATTCCTGCTTGCGGACATGCAGTACAGCATTTCCGAAGTCGCCTCCCGGGTGGGTTATTCTTCGCAGGCCTATTTCTCCACGGTGTTCAAATCAAAATTCTCGATCACGCCGTCCGAGTACCGGGAGAAGAAACGGGGGGCGAAGTAATTGCCGGACTAACCATCGACCTCGCCGTTGGCGTTGCCGCCGAGGACCATGCTCATATAGTCGAGGAAGGGTCGCATGAGCCGGAAGGTGTCGGTGACGAGCGGGAGGAAGCCGGGGCTCAGGACCTCTTTGTCGGTGAAGCGGCGGATCACGAGGAATTGTTTGTGCCGTAGCAGGTCAGCGGCGGGGTGATCGGCGTCAAAGCCGTTGGGCACTCTTTTCAACTGCTCGCCCTGAAGGGCGCCGAATACCCCGACGAATTTTTTGTTGTTGAGGACCTTTTTGATCGGCCGGTCGTCGAAGGCGATGTCCTCGCGGATCAGTTTGAGGTCGGCGGTGGAAGGCGCCCAGAAAGCACCGGTCACCCTGCTGTTGCCCGGTTCGAAATGGTAATAATATCCGCCCCGGCGTTGCTTGCCGGCCCGCGTGAAATGACCGCCCCAGTAGTCTTTGTAGGGAGATTTGTCTTTTGAGAAGCGGATGTCCCGGTAGAAGCGGTAAAGGCTCTTTTTCCCCGAGGGTGTCTCGATGACGTCATGGCGGTTCAGCCCGGCCAGAAGACCATCGGCGAAGGTTTCGAGGGCTGCCGAATTTTCCAGGTACTCCTCCTTATGGGTTTCGAACCAGGTCCGTTGATTATTGTCCTTCAGGTCCTGCAGAAATGCGAAGGCTGATTTTGGGATGATCGGAGATTTTGTCATTTTTATTGCGGGCGATCTGCCGCGTCTATTACGGTGAATTGCCGCGCGAATTTACGCCAATATTGCGTTAGATTTGTGTCCTGCATGTTCTCACTACCGATCATTATCATCAGTTTTTTTGCCACGCTGGTTCGTTCGACATTTGGATTTGGCGAGTCCCTTGTTGCCGTTCCGCTTTTTTTGTTGTTTATTCCGCTGGAGGTGGCTGTTCCGCTATCGGTGCTGCTCTCGGTACTTATTGCGGGAGTGGTGGTGGTGCAGGATCACCGGGAGGTGCATATCGAAAGCGCCAAGTGGCTTATCCTTTATGCTTTGCTCGGGATCCCGATCGGGTTGCTGATATTGATCTATGGGAATGCGTATTGGGTGAAGATCGGGCTTGGTCTGCTGATCATCGGGTACAGCAGTTATACCCTCTGGGCAAAGAATGCTTTTATCCTAGGGGAGGATAGCCGGCTTTGGCTATTTATCTGCGGGTTCTTATCCGGGGTGTTGGGCGGAGCGTATGGGGTTAACGGGCCGCCGCTGGTGGTATATGGGAATATGCGAAGGTGGAGCGCAAAACATTTCAGGGCCACACTGCAGGCTTATTTTTTACCGGCCAGCCTGATCGGGGTTACCGGCTATGCATTCAAGGGATTGCTGGGTCGGGTGGTGTGGATGGATCTGTTGATGTGTTTGCCTGTTGTCGTGCCTGCGATCTTTTTGGGGCGGTATTTCAACCGGCGGCTGCAGGGGGCCGCGTTTTTTAAGTATGTCTATCGGGGATTGGTGCTCATCGGGTTACTGTTGATCTTCTTCACGGTTATGGGAATTAAAGGTTAATTCACGATTTGGCTTTTGTCTCCAGGCCAATGGGGGCGACGTCGATCAACTCCAGCGATTTGACCATGTCTTTTGTCGTGTCCTTGTATTTTTTGAAATGCGGGGTTTGCAGATGAGCCTGGTAGGCAGCCTCGTCAGCATAAACTTCCAGCACGGTGACATGGGTGGGATGATCTTTTTCGTAGACGGCAAAGAGCGTGAGTACGCCGGGTTCGACGCGAACGGCCGTTTCGATGCCTTTTTTCAGGGCAGCCTTATAGGCTTCGAGCTGGTTAGGATCGATAACGATCTTTGCCATGCGCACCATCGGTTTTTTTGTCTGCGCGCTGGCATGTATATTGGGAATAGTTGTCAGCATTACGATGCAAAGGAACAGCAGGATGGAGAAACCCACGCGTTTTATTTCCATAAGTGAACAGTTTGATGCTAAAGTTAGTTTTTTCAATGACGGCGGCAAGGGGGAGTTTGAGGGGAACATTGAGAGGCATGGGAATTGCGGGGCATCGGTTATGGAACAAATGAATACAGATGGCCTGACCCTTGTCTCTATCGACTTCGATGCCGAGGACACTCCGGCTTCGGTGAAGCGAACCCATCCTGTTCTTTATGTGGATGGGGATGGATATAGTTGCCTTCTCGGCCCTGACCCCGCGAGCGGCATTTATGGTCATGGCAAGGCGCCGAAGGATGCGCTGAAAGATTTTGACCGGCATTTTCAGGACCGGCTCGAGCACCCGATGAATGGGGATCCCGTGGCGGATTTTATCCAGCAGCGGCATATATAGTTAGCGCGCGATCAGCGTTGCGCGCAGGACGGTTGGTTTTGTTCCAAAATGGGGGCCACCCCAGTCTGTCTCGTCGCCGTTGAGGATGCGAAGTCTTTTGAACTCCCCTTGCTCATAGCTGCCTTCTTCCACTGTTCCATACTGCCAGGCCTTGCCCGCATTTCTGCCGGCGGGTTGAAAGACGACATGGCATTTATCCCCGATGAGCAAGAATTCATTTTCCTGTAGTTGGATGATCATCAGTTTACCATCCGAGTTTGGGTTGGCCGAGAGTTTTTCGCGTTCGCCGAGACCGAAATGGACGAGGATCTGCCAGGAACCGAGGTCGAGGGATTGCGGCGCATGATCGTCGGATTCGACCACGGCTTTTATTTTTCCCTCCAAATTCCATTTGGCCAATTGGGGCATCATCGGGGCGACGACGGCATAGTTGGCAGCGAATGGGTCGAGCCGGGAGGAGGGTTCGGCGGCGCCGACGTTGTCGATCCCAAAGGGTGAGAAGCCGATGCCGCCCCGGGCCAGCACGGCATCAAAGTATTTGGCATTTTCCGGGCGAAGGCCAATCTCGGGCACGAAGAGGGGGTTATCGGTCCGGGAATATAGTTCGAGGACTTTATTTACGCGTTCGGTACCCTGTAAATAGATATCGGGGGCGAGCAGGTCGATGGCCGGCGCTGCTGCTTTCCAGATGGGGATCACATTGTCGGTGGGGCCGCCGCTTTCATAGCTTTCGGCTGTGGGATCGGTCAGCGGATCGCGTAACGCGGCATTTACATACAGGGGCAGCGGGTATTCGGCTTTGCCCGCGGCGGCTACCTTGCCTACAAAGGTCGCGATCGACCATGCCTGGAAATATTCGTCGGCGCGCTGTGCAAATACTTCCCGCCAGCTGCCTTTTGTGTCGAGGGGCCGGTTTAGGGCCCTGAGCAATCCGGGTTGCAGCAGTTGCGCCGGGACCGGGCCTTCGAACAGCTTCTGCGCCTGCGAAGAGTAATCCCGGACGGAACCCCAGGAGCCGGATTCGTTCTCTATCTGTACCATGATGACGGTGTGTTTTGCATCGGCCATCTTAAGATGATGCATGAAGGCGGCGAATGCTTTTGTATCCGCCTGCTCCGTTGCTTCGCCGTGCGGTGAGGGGGAATCGATGGGCTGGCCTTTGTTACCGGTTATGTTGGGATATTTTTTTGCATCCTGCTTCATCCAGAGGGGGATGTAGTGATTGCTGCCATTTTTCCAGGTTCCGAACCAGAGCAGGACCAGCCGGACGCCGTGCTGCCGGCCTTGCGCCAGCAGGGTGTCTACGAGGGAGAGATCATAATTCCCCGGCCGGGCTTCCACCTGTTCCCAATAGACCGGAATTTCGACGGTATTGAGGTGCAGTTGGCTGGCGGCGGCCCAGACGTTGGGTAGTATTCCCGGCCAGGCGCTGGAGTTATGTACCTGGCCGCCGAGGATGAGGAAGGGTTTGCCGTCAACCAGCAGGGCATGATGACCATTGTTACTGATGAGCCGGGGAAGGTCGTCGGGCGACTGGCTGAAGGTATTGGCGGTCGTAAGGGCGGCAAGCGCGAGGCAGAGGAGTCTCATATCCAAATGTAAATCTATTTTGCCTTCTCTACGAGCAGGCGTTCGCCTGCAGTGGCGCTGAGCGTTTCCTGGCGGCCGTCATAGGTCAGGACCATGGAGCCGTCGAAAGCTTCCACGGATCTGATCTTTAACCGGAGGCCGAGGCGGATCCCGCGGTTGTTGAGGAAGAGGAGGAAGTCGGAAGAGCCATGGACGACGGCACAGAGCCTGACGGTGTCACCGGCGCGGCAGTCGGTGAGCCGGTGATAGGAGATCCAGGCCAGTTTTCCGTTTTTATCGGGGATGACCGCGCCATGCGGGTCCAGTTTGGGGAAACCCAGCAGCTGATCCATTTTATCGAAGAAGGCGGGTGACTGGATGTGTTCGATCTGTTCGGCGATGTCGTGCACTTCTTCCCAGCCAAAGCCCATTTTTTCCACGAGGTACATTTCGGTGAGACGATGTTTACGGACGATGAGTCCGGCCTCTTTCTTTCCTTTATCCGTCAGGCGAACGGGTTTATAGCTTTCATAGTGAACCAGTTTCTTTTCCGCCAGCTTTTTCATCATGCTGGTTACGGTAGGCATCTTTATACCCAGATGCCGGGAAAGGTCGTTGACGCTGGCTTCCCCGTTCTCGCCCGCGAGATTGAAGAGGGCCTTCAGGTAGTTCTCCTCCGTGAGTGAGTTCATGCGATAAATATAGGGAATTATTTTGTTAGATTAATCTAACTTTATAGTTTTGCTATAAATGTAACTTTTATGAGATTGGGCTTGTTATTGTTGTTTTTGATGGGCACCGCGGGAGTGCGGGGGCAGGTTGTTGCCGGCACCGTGCGGGGCAGTGAGGGCAGCCTGGAGGGGGCCACGGTGCAGTGGCTGAAGGGAAAGGGCACGGTGACCAATGGCAAAGGCGGGTTCCGCCTGGCGGTGTCGCCAGGGAATAGTGGGGTGCTGGTGGTTTCGCACGCAGGGTACCGAAAAAAGGAGGTAGTGGTGCGGGCGGCGGGCGCGGCAGGTCAGGCCGGCGGTGAAGCGACGGAGGCGGACACCGAGACTATCCGTGTGGACATCGTACTGGAGAAAGGGGCGGCGCAACTCGACGAGATAGTGGTGACGGGCGTCTCGCGGGCGACCTCGATCCGGGAGAGTCCGCTGGCGATGAGAACGGTCTCGACAAAGGACATCGAGCAGAGCTCCGCGGCCAATGTGATCGACGCCATTGCGGCGCATGCACCGGGTTTGGTGGTGGTGAAGACGGGGCCGAACGTGTCAAAGCCTTTTATTAACGGTCTGGGCTATAACCGTGTCCTGACCCTCTACGACGGGATACGGGTGGAGACCCAGCAATGGGGGGATGAGCATGGGGTGCCGATGGATGACTATGTCATCGAACGGGCGGAGGTGATCAAGGGTCCCGCGAGTCTGTTGTACGGAAGCGATGCGATCGCGGGGGTGCTGCAATTATTCCCGGCGCTGCCGAGTGGACAGGATGGGACTTTGCGTATCCGGGTGCTGTCGGAGTACCAGTCCAACAACGGGTTGGTGGGGAACGGTCTGATGGTGTCGAGAGGTGCGGAACATTGGAGTTGGGCGCTGCGGGGATCGGAACGCATCGCGAAGAGCTATACCAACCCTGTCGATGGGAGGGTGTATAATACGGGCTTCCGGACGTCGAATGCGTCGGCATACCTTGGATATGCATCGCGCAACGGGTATTCGCGCCTGAATGCCACGTGGTACGATAACCGGCAGGCCATCCCCGACGGGAGCCGGGATTCGCTGACGCGGCGGTTCACCTACCCCGTGTACGAGTCGGCGGGGGAGAATGTTTTACAGCCGCGGGTGGACAATATCAAGGATCGGCCGTTGGTGCCGGAGAAAGTCTTGAACGGATATGCGTTGTCTGCCCTGACGCAACGCATCCAGGACTTCCGGCTGTACAGCGACAACCGGTATTCCTTCGGCATCGGAGATCTCGGGCTGTCGTTGGGCTATGAAGAGAACCGGCGGCGGGAGTTCAATCACCCGACGGCGCCGGAGCAGGTAGGGGAAGAACTTCTGTTGCGGACCGTCAGCTACGGCTTGCGTTACAATGCGCCTTCTTTTGCCAATATCGATCTCTCGGCCGGGGTGAATGGGATGTACCAGACGAATCGCAACGGTGCGGCGGCGACGGCATTTCCGATCCCCGGATACCGGTTGTTCGATCTGGGATCGTATCTCTATGGCAAGTGGAAGAAGGGGAGTTGGACGCTGGCCGGTGGGCTGCGGTATGACCGGCGGCATGTACGGGGCGAGGAGTTGTATGCCCAGCCCGATGCGGTGACGGGTTTTTACCGGCAGACAGGGCCTGCGGGGCGGGGAACCGCCGATACGGGATCGATGATCCATCCATTCGCACCTTTTGCGCTGGGTTTCGATGGCGTATCGGGCAGCATCGGGGCGACGGTGCGGCTGGGGGACAACGTTAGCCTGAAGGCAAATATCGCCCGGGGATACCGGGCGCCGAACATCACCGAGATGGCGAGCAACGGCCTGGATCCCGGAGCACATATCTACTATATCGGCAACCTGGGTTTTTCACCGGAGTTCAGCTTGCAGGAGGATGCGGGGCTCAGCGGGGAATGGGAGGATTGGGCATTTGCCGTCAATGTCTTCAACAATCACATCGACAACTATATCTACCAGGATCAGGCCGTGGATGCGGCGGGTAACCCGCTGGTGATCGTTCCCGGCAACCGGACCTTCCAGTTTCAGCAAACGGATGCACAGCTGTATGGCGGGGATGCGGAGATACGACTCCACCCTATCGCCTGGGGAGGCTTCCGTGTGGAGGAAGGGTTCAGCTGTGTATATGGTTTCAACCGCAGTAACCGCTTTCGGAAGGCGGGCAGCCTGGGTGAGTATCTGCCGTTTATCCCGCCGCCGCGGCTGCTGACAGCGGTGGAATATGACCGGACTGTTTCGAGGGGGGTGCTGCGGAACTGGCGGGTTCGCGCGGAAGCGGATCATAGCTGGCGGCAGGACCGGTACCTGGGGCTTTTTCAAACGGAGACACCGACGGCCGGATATACCCTGGTGAACCTGGCGGCGCATGCGGAATTTAAAGCCGGAAAGCGTCACCGGCTCCAGCTGCAGATGCAGGTGAATAATCTTTTCGATGTCGCCTACCAGTCGCATCTTAGCCGGCTGCAATATTTCGAATACTATACTGCCTCTCCAAACGGCCGGCTGGGCATCTATGACATGGGCAGGAATGTCTGCCTGAAGGTGATCTGGCAACTGCGCTAAGCCCGCTGTTTGACGATTATTTGATGCAATTGGACGGTAATTCTGCCGATAGGGGGTGTATATGGGGCCAACTTTGGTGAAAACACCAAATCATGAGAAAGAATCTTTTATTAGCCCCGCTTTGCCTTCTTTTTTTGGTCGCCTTTACCGACGGCGGCAAGTCCCTCGTCGGCCGCTGGAAGGCCGCTTATGGCAACAAGATCACGGGCGAGATGGTTTTGCAGTCCAACGGCCATTTCGACGCCACTTTTACCGGTCAGACCTGGAAGGTCGGTGGTGAATACAAAATGGACGGGAGCACGCTATCCATCACCGACACCAGCTGCGGCTATGGTTACTGGGCCAAATACAAGTCGCAATGGTACTCCGATGACTCGGTGAAATTCATCGTCATCGAGGACAGCTGCTCCGGCCGGAGGGCTAATGGGGACGGGATTGTGCTTGTACGCATGAAGAAATAGAATTATATTTAGTGGAGGCGGGCCCTGTTGCCATGGATCACCCCTTGCGATATATTGTTGTCGATGACGATGATTTCGACCGGCTCAGTCTTGAGGCGGAAGCGAAGAAATTCCCTTTTCTCCGACCTGTCGGTTCCTGTGCGCATGCGCTGGAGGCCGCTGAACTGATCGGACAGCAAGCGCCCGACATCCTTTTCCTCGATATCGAAATGCCGGGGATCAGCGGACTGCAACTGATGAAACTGATCGGCGGCAGCCCATGCATTCCCGTCTTCGTCACCTCCCATCCCGAGTTTGCGCTTGAAAGCTATGAGATCGAGGCTTTTGACTATTTGTTGAAGCCGCTGGACGCCGCACGGTTTGCCCGTTGTGTGAACCGGCTCTTTCATTTCTGCCGGTTGCGCAGCGATGCCTTTGCCTTTGCCCGGGAGCAGGAACAGGATTGCATGGTGATCAAACAGGGACATGATAAATTAAAGATCCGAATCAACGATGTCGTCTATCTGGAGGCCATGAAGGACTACACCCGGATCGTGCTGACCGAGGGGCAGTACCTGGTGCTGACGACGTTGAGCGCTTTGCAGGAGCGGCTGCCGGCGAACCGGTTCATCCGGGTGCATCGCAGCTATATCGTCAACCAGGAGCGGGTGACGGGAGTAGGATCGGGCAAGGTGCAACTCGGGGAAGAGGAATTGCCGGTCGGCAGGCTATACCGGCAGGCGCTGAGGGTGATCTTCCCGCTCCTTTTTTTCTTTCTGTGGTTTGCCGCCTTTGCACAACCTCCTGCGACAGCGCCCGATTTGAATAAGATAGCCGGTTATTCCGGGAAGATCACCGCCTGGGTGGCATGGTGTGAGGGATTGCGGTTGAATGCAAGCGCCAACCAGGCCCAGCTGCGCCAGGCCGGACTGGAGGGTCTACGGATGAGCCGGATCGATGATGCGGCCAACCGAAGCGGGTTCTTTCTCTTCACCGGTCTTGGTTATTATTATGCCAGCCGGTTCGACAGCGCCCAGCGTTATTTCTCCCAGAGTCTTTATGCCGCACAGGCGGCGCATGATGCGCGGAAGATCTCGCGCGCCTGTGTAGTGCTGATCCCCGTGAATTTCCAGTTGCAGCTGGCCGGCAAGGTGGACAGCGTGAAGAACATCCTGCAATCCATAATCGACACTACGCGGGATCACGATCTCCTGGAGGACGGTTACTATGCCCTGGGCAACTATTACCAGCTGAAGTCCTACTACAGCAGTGCGCAGGACTTTTTTATCCGCAGTCTGCAGCTAAGGGAAAAGGAAGCGGATACCACGGGCAACCTCAGGAAAAAATTCGATTTCGCCATCCAGTGCGACATGTTGTCGAAGTTGTATCTGAATACCGGGATGGCGGATAAGAGTCTGGATGCGCTGCATAAGGGCCAGCGATTCGCGGCTATTTCGCCCAACGTCGCCAACCGGCTGCTGAGTTCCTTTGTGGAGGCCTTTACCACTTCCGGACGGATCGATTCCGCGCTTTCCTATGACCGGCAGCTGGAAACGAATGTACCGAATCCGTTGTTGTTCCCTTCCGAGATCGTTTCCTCCGATCTGAATATTGCGATCTATTATCTCGATCAGAAGAAGTATGCTTTGGCGGGTCCGTGGATCGCCAAGGCGGATGCGATTGCCGCCAGGATCGGCTCGCCGCTGTTGAACTTCCAGGTGCAGATGACGCGGGCAAGACATTTTGTGGGGATCGGGAACTTCCAGCCGGCGATCGAGTTGCTGGCGCTGTCGATGCCGGTAGCGAAACAGCTGGACAAAGAGCTGTACAGCACCGATCTGAAATATATGGCGCTCGCGCAGGAGGGAAAGGGTGATCTCGCCGCGGCGCTGCGGTACAATAAAGAATATGCGGAGGTGACCGATTCGCTGAGCAAGGAAAAGCTGTCGCGAACCTTTGCGGACCTGGAGACGCGATACCAGACCAATGAGAAGCAGGCGCGGATCGATGTGCTTGACAAGGAGAACCGGCTTCGGGTTCTCGAGCTGGAAAATGCTTCCCGCACACGTTCCCTTCTCGTGGTGGGGCTGGCTGCTTCGGGGATCATTTCTTTGCTGTTGTACTTTTTCTACCGGAATAAAGAAAAGCTAAGCCGGGAACTGCGGGTGGCGAACGATACCAAGGCGAGGCTATTCGGGATCATCGGGCATGACCTGCGCGCCCCTGTGAGCAAGATCGTCCGGCTTTTGCAACTGCAAAAGGAGCAACCGGGGCTTTTTGCTGGTGATACCGGGCGGCAACATGAAGAGAAGATCAAGAAGGCTTCGGAGACGGTGCTTGAGACCATGGAGGACCTGTTATTATGGAGCAAGAGCCAGATGCAACATTTTATCCCCGATGTACAACCGGTGAGGATCGCGGAGGTTGTCGATAAGGAAGTGGCCTTTCTCCAGCAGCAGGCGGAGGAAGGCGGCGTGCGGATCATCAATGAGACGCCGGCCGGACTTCGCCGGGAGACGGATGAGAATTTTCTCTCGGTGATCATCCGCAACCTTTTGCAGAATGCCGCCCGGCATAGCGAAGGCGATGAGCCGATCGTGATCCATGCGGACGGGCAGGAGCTGACCATTACCAATCCCGCGCGAACGGCTGATGCGGCGGCGCTGAACGCCCGGCTGGGAAACGGGCAGATCGATAGCCGGAATTCGGGGTTGGGTCTGCAGATCGCTTCGGACCTGGCGGCGCGGATCAACGCGAGACTATTCTTCCGGGGAGAAGCGGGCCGCTCGCTGACAGCGGTATTGAGCTGGAACGGCCAGGCTGGCTAATTCCCTATGGCTATTCAACGATTTTTTTTGACGTTCGTCGACTCCTGACGGACGTCTTTTTTTTATGCCCCGACCTTTACCTAAACAAAAAAGGTAAGCGATGCCGGCATCAAGATCGACAAAGTGGTTACAACGGTTGTTCCTGCTGCTTGCGATCGTGTCCTTTATTCTCGCCATTTTATTAATCCTTAGAAAATGAAAAAGACAGTATGGATAGTCGCCCTCGTGATGGGGGTGACGGCTGCAGGGCGTGCGCAGTTTTTTAAGAAGATGGTCGAAAACGTGAAGCAGACTGTGCAAAACCGGGCAAATGGAAAGGCCAATGGGGCGACCAATAAGGTCCTGGATAAGGCGGACAGCGCGACGCGGATCGGCGGTGGGTCGTCCGGCGGATCGTCCGGCGGATCGGCAAACGGGTCCGGACTGGGTATCGACACCAGCTCGACCAATCGCGTGCTGGGGGCTTTTGCGCGGGCGGCTCAACAGAATCCCAATGACACGTCGGCGGCCGATCTGACGATGAAGGCCCTGGGCATCCTGGTGGGAGGCGGCGGGGTCTCCGCGGCCGATTCCGCCAAAGCGATCAACGAATTCCGGAGTGCAAAGGGCGGATCGGGGGTGACGTACCGGATGATCACGACCATCACCGGAAAGATGAACCGGAAGGATACGAGCCAGGCGTGGTTCACAGCCGGCGGCGAAGGGCGGATGACCATGACCATCCTGGGAAGCGACAGGATCGTCACCATCGGCCGTATCGCCACCCCGACGTATAGCATCACCCTCGACGAGGGGGAGAGGAATTATTCACTGAATGTCATCGACACGAGCTTGCTGAATCGCGGCGCCTATACCGTCGAAAAGCTGGGAACCGAAACAGCGGCGGGATACCCCTGTACCCATGTGCGGGTAACCTCCACGACAGGCAAGGGGATGTTCGCTTTTAAAGACGTCTCGGAGCTATGGTTGAGTACGGCGATGCCGGGCTATTCGATCCTCCGAAACGGAGTGCTGGACAAGGGTCAGCAGATGGGAATGCTGAGGGCCCTGCATCAGGCGGGTGTCGATGGATTGCTTGTCAGGATGACCGCAGGCGATGGCAAGACCTCCATGAAGATGGAGCTGGTACAAATAAAGGAAGGAAATTTTCCGGCCGCGATGTTTACGATCCCTTCGGGCTATACCCAGTCCAACGAGACCATGGTCGGCCGGATGATAACGGGCGCCGCGAGAAAGAAGTAGCTTTCGCGGGCCGCCACCGGCCGCGAGGACTAACGAATACCGATCGTTGCCGCGCTTGCGCTGTTCCCTTCGATGAGGTGGAGGGCGGCAAACTTGATGTAGCGGGCGGTTTGGGGATGAGCCAGGGGCACCGACTGTTCGAGCGGATTGGCCAGGATGTTCCCGAACTCGCCTTCGGCAACTTTTTGCCAGGTGGTTCCGTCGCTGCTGATATAGAAGGCATAGCGGTCGACGATGCCATCGGGTTTTTTATCCTGCCGCGGCAGGTAGGTGAAGGCTTTGATGGTTTGGCGGGAACCCATATCGATGATGAATTCGTTTGAGGTGGTGGAGGAGTTGATCTTCCAGGTCATTTTTGCGCTGCTTGCGCTGGTTTCCGTGTTTTTAACGGCAGGTTCGAAGTAGAGGCCAAAATCGCTGAGGGCGATGCAAACCGGGGCTTTGACGATCCGCAGGCGCAGTTTGCCCGTGGTGATGGATCGGGGAAGCCGGATGAGCCGGTTGGCGCCGATGCTCGTGCCGGTGGCGACAGTTTCCCAGTTGTTGTCGTTGAAAGCGTCGACGGTGAAGCTATCGATCCGTTGGCCGAGCTTTATATTCTCTCTCAGCCGGATCACGTTGAAGGTGGCCGGTTTGGCGAGTGTGACGGTCAGTTGGGGAGTTGTGATCGCGTCGTCGGTAGCCCAGTAGGAATAGCGATCGGCGTCGAGCAGGCGGGCAGGCCCGTAGAGGGAGTTATTCTTTCCACGGATATTGCTGGCCGTAAGGACGGCGCCTTTTGCGAGATTGACGGTAAAGATGCGTTTGAGCAGTTGGCCAAACGCTTCGAGGTTAGCGACGTCGCCCGCCTCGAGTCTTCCTTCGCGGTTAGGTGCCAGGCCCAGGTCGAGATCGGCGCCGCGGCCGACGCTTTGATAGTAGAGATCGAGCAGTTGTGCCGGTGTCTTTGCTTTTCCATCCTGCGACGGGTGATAGAACCAGCCCGGGCGGAAGGGAACATCGCATTCCGCGGGCATCCAGAATTCGCCGTTACGGGTGCCGTTGGTGGCCAGCCAGTATTTATTATAGCCGTTGGCGGGTTTCCGGCCGGGATCGGGGGCCTCGGGAGTGAAGGTTGCCCAGCAGGTTGTGCCGGCATGGCCTTCTTCGTTGCCCACCCAGCGGACATCGGGTCCTACATCGCCGAAGATACAGGCGCCGGGTTGCAGTTGCCGGACAAGGGCCCAGGTCGTATCCCAGCCATAATACGTCGTGCGATCGATATTCCTTGTCTCCCGGGCGCCGCCATAGTAGCCGTCGCCGCCGTTGGCGCCATCGTGCCAGGAAATGAAGAGCGGGCCGTAGTGGGTATACAGTTCGTTGATCTGTGCACGATAGGTCTTTACGTAGGCGGCGGTGCCATATTGGGGATTGTTCCGGTCCCAGGGCGAGCAGTAGAGCCCCATCTTCATGCCCAATGCGTCGCAGGCGGCGCGATATTCCTTTATCATATCCCCATGGCCATTCTTCCAGGGACTTTTTGTGATATTATGTTCCGTTGTTTTTGTCGGCCAGAGACAGAGTCCGTCGTGGTGTTTTGCGACGATGACGACCCCTTTGAAGCCGCCGGCTTTTGCGGCGCCGACGATCTGTTTTGCATCGAAGTTGACGGGGTTCACGAGTTTGGGATCTTCGTCGCCATAGCCCCATTCCTTGTCGGTATAGGTGTCGACGCCGAAATGGATGAGGCAATACATCTCCATTTCATGCCAGGCGAGTTGCCGCGGCGAGGGCAGGACGCCATAGGGTTTCGGGGGCGCCTGGGCGCGAAGGGTGCCGGCGGAGAACAGGGTACCGGCGGCTGTGAGGAGGGCGAAAGCGGACGTGAGGATGCGCATGGTTTAATGTTTTAGCCAGGCCGCGGGGATCTCCTGCGGCTGGGAGCCGTTGAAACTATATTTCAGCTTTAGCGTGTAACCGCCGCCGCCTTCGATAAAATCGAGATCGAATTTCTGGAGACCTTTCTTCAGGGCCACCTGGCCGGTCTTTTCCAGCGGCGGGTGGTTGCCGTCGTTGTTGATGACCTCGCGATCGGCGATGGTCAGGATGCCGCCATCGTCGCAGGTGAGGTAAAAACTATAGACGCCATCGGCAGGTACATCGAGATAACCGCGGTATTGCAGGCCGAAGGCGGGTGCTTCGAGATTCTTTGGAACGGTAAAGTTGGTGACGGTACCGCTGGTGTCGGGTTGGTGGACGGTCATGGCGGCTACGGTCTTGAATGATCCTTTAGTGCGGCTGACCGAGAGACCGGGCTGGGTCGACGTGGATGCCGCGGCAGATTCGGCGAGGGTTTGCCGGTGATAGTCGAGGTCGTAGATATCCCCGCGTGAGCCGTCGGGACGGAAGGCGGCGATGCGGAAGTGTTTGTTGTCGCGGATGATGAGGGGCGCATCGAGGGCCGGCGAATGAGTATCCGGGAGGCTTCCATCCGTGGTATAGCGAAGGGTCATGCTGGCAAGCGGTTTCTTTATCGCAAGGGTATCGGCGACGAGAAAGACATTGGATTGGAGAAAACCCGAGAGGTCGGGCAGGCGATAGTGAATGTGCAGCCTGTCGAACCGCCGGTAGGCCCGTTGCAGGCGGGCCAGATAGGAGTCATAATCGCCGTGACCGGTCCACAATACTTCGGAAAGCGCGGTCATGCGGGGCATATACATATAATCCGCTCGATTTTCGTTCGGGATCATCTCGGTCCAGATCTCGGCCTGGGCGCCGAGGATCAGCTTTGCCTGTTCGGCGGTGAGTGCCGAAGGGATGGGATTGAAATGATAGACGTTGGGCAGGGAATTACGATCCTGCGTTCCGTCGAAGTAGAGGGGATTACCTGGCGCCATGATGACGTAGTTGCCTTGTTGTGCGGCTTCGATGGGCGCTTTTGGCACCCAGGTGCGCCAATACATGATATAGGCCGTTTTGCTGATGCCGCCCTCGAGGATCTCATCCCAGCCGATGAGTTTGCGTCCCTTCGAGTTGAAGAAGGCTTCCATCCTGCGGATAAAATAGCTTTGGAGTTCGGCGGTGGTTTTGAGGCCCTGTTCTTTCATTAGACGCTGGCATTCCGCGGACTTTGCCCAGAGTGTGCGGTCAACCTCATCGCCGCCGATGTGGAGATAGGTGCTGGGGAAGATGTCCATGATCTCCGTATAGATATCCTGTGCGAACTGATAGGTGGCCGGAAGGCAGGGGCAGATGGGTTTTGAGAATAGTGCGCCGAAGGCGGACGTGCTGTCACAACTGAGCCAGTTGTATTGGTTGATGGCCGCCATCATGTGACCGGGCATGTCGATCTCGGGGATGATATCGATATGGCGTTGGGCGGCATAGGCGACGAGACCGCGCATCTCTTCCTGGGTATAGAAACCGCCGTACAGCGTCTTGCCGTCTTTTTGGATGATATGTGCCGGGTCGATGGTAAGATCGGGGTCATCCTTTGCGCGACGCATGCAGGCCGAATCCTGGTTGTTGAAGGTGCGCCAGGCTCCCTTTTCGGTGAGCAGGGGATATTTTTTTATTTCGATGCGCCAGCCCTGGTCGTCGGTGAGATGGAGATGAAATTTATTCATCTTATAGAGGGCCATGACGTCGATGAACTTTTCGAGATAGCCGATGGAGAAGAAATGGCGGGAGACGTCGAGGTGCATACCGCGCCAGGCAAAGGCGGGTGCGTCGGCGATTGTGACGCAGGGGAGCGTTTGTTTCGCCGGGCGGCTGCCAGCCGTTTCTATTTGCGGCGGAAGCAACTGGCGAATGGTTTGAATGGCGCGGAACATTCCGGTGGGAGTGCGGGCGGCGAGCAGTAGCTTTTCCGGGGTGATGGTCAGTCGGTAGCGTTCTTCCGCGGTTATCGTGTTATCCAGACGCATTTCGATGGGCGCCTGCGAGAGGGACGACTGCGCATTTGTGGTCCTGATGCCGAGGAGGGTTTGGAGCGCCCGGGCCTCGTTTGCAAAAACCGGGTCGGCTTTTAGCAGGGTCCGGGTGGTGATCGCGAATTCGCCGGCGGCGGGTGTCAGGGAGGTGGGCCAGGGTATGAGGGGATAGCGGCTGGGCTGGGCGATGACGGTCTGGATGCAACCAATTATTAATGTAAGAATGACGGGCAATATTCGCTTCATGTTATTGACTAAGACAATTTTTTGTGTTAAATCGCTTACAAAGGAATAAAAAGATTTGTAGCTTAGAGCAACCAGACGGATAAAACTGCATTGAAAAATTCAAAAATTGATATTCTGAAGCTTTGGCGGCATGTCAGTGGAGAGGATGATCACGAGGCCTTTGAATCTCTGTTCTGCCTGTTGAATGCCGGAATGATCAAGTTTGCGATGATGTATGTCCATCAAAAGGAGTCGGCGGAGGATATCGTGTCCGATGTATTTGCCCAGTGCTGGGTCAGGCGGCAGGCGCTGAAGGAGGTCCGCAATATCAATACCTATTTATTTGTGGCGGTGAAGAATCATTCGCTGAACCATCTCAAAAAGTATTCGACGGTGCACCTGGTGCAGATGGAGGAAACGGAGGAACTGCGGCTGGTGAAGCCACAGACGCCGGAGGAGTTGTTGGAGAAGAAGGAGCTTTTCTTCAAGCTGGAGCAGGCGATAGAGGAGCTGCCGCAACAATGCCGGATCATTTTCCGCCTGGTGAAGGAAGAAGGGATCAAGTACAAGGAGGTGGCGGAGATACTGGATATCTCACCGCGTACGGTGCAGACCCAGATCTTCCGGGCGATGAAGAAACTCAGCGCCGTCCTGGCCGAGCAAATTTTATTTTCTTTTGTTGTAAGCATTTTTTGCGGGATGGTTGTCCATTCCGTAATATGACACATTCCCGGTTCATAGAATTGCTTACGAAAGAATTTTCCGATCAACTTATTGACAATGAGCGAGAAGAATTAGAGGGTCTCCTTGCCGCGCATCCCCAATACCAGCGGGAGCGGGAAATGCTTGTTGCTTTCTGGCAGCGGGAGAAGGGGGAATATGCGACCAGTAAGGTATTGTTTGGCCGGGTGTTGGAAAAGATCAGGATCATGGAGGCGGGGGAGGATGAAGCCGGGCCGGCCGGGGTGGCGCCGCAAGGGATCGGGCGCCGCCGGGTCAGGATTTGGTATGGGGCTGCAGCAGCGGTTGTGTTCGCGGTTGTCGCGGTGGGATATTTTTCTCATCGCGGGGTCCGTCAGCCGGCTCCTGCCAGGGCGGTTGCCGTTCACTGGCTGAAGCGAACGACGCGGCCGAGCCAGAAGGACAGCGTTCGGCTGGCCGATGGCACTCTTGTCAGGCTCAATTCGGCGAGCAGTTTGAGCTATCCCGATGTATTTACGGGCAGTACGCGACAGGTTCACCTGGATGGGGAGGCTTTTTTCGATGTGAGCAAGGATGCCGCACATCCCTTCCTGATCTCCACCGATAAGATGAATATCCGGGTGCTGGGGACCTCGTTCGATGTCAAATCCTACCGGAATGAAACAGTCGGTGAGACCACTTTGATCCAGGGCTCGATAGAGGTGACGCTGGCGGATCGGCCGGCGGACCGGTTCATCTTAAAGCCCAAAGAGAAACTCGTCGTCGAGAATAAGCTGGCTACAAAACGACCGGCGGATACGACTGCTTCGGGGAGCACGCGTTATTCGCTGGCCAACCTTACCTATTACCCCAACCCCGCCCGAACCGTTGTCGAAACGGGCTGGCTCGAGAATAAGCTGGTATTCAGCGGAAAGGATTTTGATGATCTGTCCGGTCAACTGGAACGATGGTATGATGTCCGGATCGAGTTCCGGAACGAACGGGTCAGGCATTACAATTTTACGGGTATTATCGAGAAGGAGACCTTGCGGGAAGCGCTGGATGCGTTGAAGATGATCGAGCCTTTCCGGTATGAGATCGCCGATTCGACCGTGTATATCTATTAACCAAAATAATGTCTATGAGACAATTAAAAAAACGGGAACCTCCCTAAGGGAAATCCCCGCCCTTGTTTGTAAAGATCGGTATGGCGTCATCTCTGGTACAGACGGCGCCCATTATTAACCTTTAACTCGGTAAACATATGAAATTTTCGAAACACCCCAAAACGGGTGTACTGGGGAATCTACGATTGCTCAAGTCCATAATAATCATGAAATTAACAGTAATACTAATTTTATTTTTTAACCTGAACGCATGTGCGGATGCGTATTCCCAAACTACCGTAACGCTCAATCTGAAATCGGTCGACTTCAAGAAGATCCTTTCCAGCATCGAAAAGCAAAGCGTTTATCATTTTATGTACAGCGATCAGAAGATCCCTGATCTGAAAAAGATAGACGTGAACGTACAGAATGAAGAAGTATCCCGGTTATTGGACCAGTTGATGGACAATACCGGTTATAAATATAATATGCTTGCCAACCACCTGATCGTGATCACCAAGCGCGAAGAGGCGACACCTGTTCTGGCGCCGCCCTTCAAGGGCCGGGTGACGGATGACAAGGGAACTCCCCTACCCGGTGCTTCGGTGCATATCAAGGGATCGAAGGCGGGTGTGAGCACGGATGCCAACGGGGAGTTTACCATCGAGGCGCCGGAGAATGCGGTGCTGGTGGTCAGCTATCTTGGTTATGAAGACAAGGAGATTACGGCCAACGGAACGGCGGAGCTGACGATCCCGCTGAAGCTTGCGATCAACAGCCTGAACGAGGCGGTGGTCATCGGGTATGGCACGCAGAAGAAAGTAAACCTGACAGGCGCCATTGCGACGGTAAATTCCGAGAAGCTGGATAGTCGGCCGATGGTGAACCTGGCGGATGGACTGGAGGGGCTGATCCCCAACTTGAATATCAATCTGAATACGGGCCAGCCCGGGACCAAGGCCACTTTCAATATCCGTGGGCTGACGACGATCACTTCAGGAACGGCTGTGCAGACGACGCCGCTGGTGCTTGTCGACGGGGTTTCCCGTGACCCGAACCTGATCGATCCGAACGATGTGGAGAGTGTCACCGTTCTGAAGGATGCTGCATCGGCCGCTATCTATGGGAGCCGGGCGGCGAATGGCGTCATCCTCATCACGACGAAGACGGGTAAGAAGGGGCCGATGCGGTTGAACTATGGGGGCAGCTATACGATCTCCCGGCCGACGCAACTGGTGAACCAGGTGAATTCGGGGGATTATATTCATATGTTCAATGAGGCCAACCGGAGCGGGCTTGCCAGCGGCGGGTATACGACCACCCCCTTTTCGGTGACCGATTCCACGATGGCGGCTGCCTACCGGCAGGACCCGGCGCATAACCCAGATGCCTATCCGGACCCGGCAAATCCCCGCCGGTATCGCTATGTCGGTAATACGGATTGGATCCATGAGCTTTATCCCGGCTGGGCGCCGCAGACCCAGCATAACCTTTCGGTCTCGGGTGGCCAGGACAATACGACCTATATGGCCAGTATGGGTTACTACCGCCAGGAGGGCCTTGTAAAATCGGCCAACCAGGTGTTCCAGCGCTACACCCCCACCCTGAAGGTCAACAGTGACGTGACCAAATGGATGACGCTAAACCTGAACCTGTCGCTGACCCATATCGACAACAATCAACCGGCGGCCTCGCGGATCAACCAGGGAGGTCCCGTGAACGGCGGATGGCTGGAGTCGGGTTTACCGCCGGTGATGCCGGTGAAGAACCCGGATGGGAATTACGCCGGTCAGGGCAACTACTCCAATCCGATCGCCATCAACGCCCTCTCGGGCCGGGATATCGATCAACAAAATGATTTCTGGAGTACGGCGCGGATCATTCTGAAGCCGGTGAAGCATCTGAATATAACGGCCGATTACACCTGGAATTCCTTTACGGAGTTTGAGAAGGCCAACCTGATCCCCTTTAACGAATACGGGGTGAACGGCGCCTTCCTGGATATCTTCCCCTGGACAAATCCCTCGCAGGTGACGGAAAACCGGAAGAATTATATCTACAAAGCCCTCAACGCCTATGCGACCTATGAGAACACCTTTGCGAAGGACCACTATGTGAAGCTGCTACTGGGTTATAACCAGGAGTACAACCACTATGTGTTGAGCGGTTCACAGGCGAAGAACCTGGTAGATCCCAATCTGCCGGCGATACAGGTCAACAGCGATCCCAAACCGACGGTCACGGGAGTCGAGACGGAGTCGGCGCTGATCGGCACGTTTTCGCGGTTGAACTATATTTACAAGAACAGGTACCTGCTGGAGTTGGATGGACGCTATGACGGGACCTCGCGGTTCCAGCCGAATCAGCGGTATGTATTCTCGCCTTCGGCCTCCGCGGGTTGGAACGTTGCGGAGGAGCAGTTCATGCAGGGGACAAGGGACTGGCTGAATGTGTTGAAGATCCGGGCGTCGTATGGTCAGCTACCCGATCAGCTGCCACCCGTCGGACTACCCTCTTCTGCGGCACAGTATCCTTATATCGCGACGATGCCCGCGGGAGCGATCGCCTACCTGATCAACAACGCGCCGGGAACTACGGTGAGCACGCCGAAGCTGATCTCACCGACTTTCACCTGGGAGAAGGTGCAGACAAAGAACCTTGGTCTGGACTACAGCTTCCTGCGCGACCGGCTGAACGGCAGCGTCGACTATTTTGTCACCAAGATCAAGGATATCCTGGTTGCCGGCCCGCAACTGCCTGACGTGTTGGGTACTGCGGCGCCTTCGGGAAACTATGCGGATGTTCAGAGTCATGGCTATGAGTTGAGCGTCAACTATCATGACCGCGCGCTGAACGGCAAACTCTCATATAGCGTGACCTTTACCTGGGCCAATTCCTCCAATGTCGAAGTCACCCGTTATCAGAACAACCCGACCAACAGCATCACCGACTATTATGTCGGCAGCCATATCGGGGATATCTGGGGTTTCCATAACAAGGGCTTCTATGCCACCGATGCCGAAGCGCAAGCAGTGAACAACTCGGCGCTGGCGGGTTATAAATGGCTGGCGGGAGATATCAAATATCTCGATGTCAACAAGGATGGCAAGATCGATTACGGGAACAAGACGCTGAGCAATCCCGGCGATCAGCAACTCCTCGGCAATACGACCGTGCACAACCGGGTGGCTTTGAATCTGAATCTGAGTTATGGGGGATGGGATTTTACCAGCTTTTTCCAGGGGGTGCTAAAACAAGATTTCTATCCGAACGAATATGTGTTCTATGCGTTCCGGGATGATGAATACAGCATTCCTTCACAGTTTGCCACCAACTACTGGACGCCGACGCATACCAATGCGTACTTCCCGCGGATGCGCTTCTCGGGCGGCGGTAATGAGCAGACGCAGGACAAGTATATCCTCAACGCTGCTTATGTGCGCGTGAAGCAGCTGACGCTGGGTTATACCCTGCCCCGGGCGATGACCAGCCGGTTAAAGTTGCAGCGGGTGCGTTTCTATGTGACGGGGCAGAACCTGTTCACCTTTACCCCGCTGAACAAGAACTATGATCCCGAGGTATTGATCTTCAACACTTATCCGTTGAACAAGTCATTTGCCTTTGGGTTGCAGGTTGGTTTGTAATTCTTCTGTCCTTAATTTCTTATTATCATGAAAAAGAATCAATTTTTAAATATTATAGTGGCTCTTGGAGTGCTGGGGTTTGCAGCGTGCAAGAAAGACAGCTTTTTGAACCGGCATCCGCTGAGCGATATCAGTCCGGCGACTTTCTTTACGACCGAGACGGACCTGCAATTATACTGCAACCAATATTATAACACGCTACCCGCCCAGACGTTGCAGCGGGCGGATGATCAGTCGGATGATAAGGCCAATGCGATGATCAACGCGTTGCTGGCCGGCACCTATACGATCCCGCCGTCGGCGGATACGACTAAGGACCTGGTCGGCACGGGCGCTTATATCACGCAGCTGAATCTTTTGAACGGGAGCGGGACGAACTGGTCCTGGGCGTTGAACCGGCAGTGCAATTTCTTCGTCGCCAACTATGCCAAGGCGGACCTGTCAGATTCCATCAAGAACGAATATCTGGCGGAGACCCTGTTCTTCCGGGCCAACGATTTCTGGAAGAAGGTGAAGGCCTTTGGAGATGTGCCATATATCAACACCTATATCACGGATACTTCGAAGTCCGTCCTGTATGGCACGCGGATGCCGCACCAGCAGGTGATGGACTCGGTGTTGAAGGATATGAATTTCGCGGTAGCGAATCTGCCGGTGACGCCTGCGCAGACGGGCAGGATCAACAAGTATGCGGCGCTGGCGCTGAAGGCGCGGATCTGTCTTTGGGAAGGCACCTACCGGAAATACTGGCCGAATGGGGGTGACCCGGCAGCCTATCTGCAGGGCGCGGTAGATGCGGCCGAGCAGCTGATGAATTCGGGAAAATTCAGTATCTATAAAACGGGCCATCCCAACTCCGACTATTATAACCTCTTTATCCAGGAAGAGCTTAGCGGAAATCCTGAAGCCATCCTGCCGCTGCGGTTCCTGCCGTCGGTGCTCATGAACGGCATCGACCGGAACCTTGGTGAAGCCGGCGATGGTTACAGTAAGAATTTCGTGCGCAATTACCTTTGCAGCGACGGGTTGCCCACGGCCCTGAGTCCTTTGTACAAGGGAGATGATTCGATTGACGAAGAGATCCAGAATCGGGACCCGCGGTTGAAGCAGGAGATCGCGACAAGGGGTTTCGATCTGTTAAACGGGGATACGATAACTGTTCCGCGGATTGCAACCGTTACCACTTCCACAGGCTATATGCCGATCAAGGGAAGGAGTAACAGCCTTGCCGCGTGGAATGCGAATGCATCGACGTACGATTTCTTCATTTTCCGGTATGCCGAAACCTTACTGATTGAGGCGGAGGCCAAGGCAGAGCTGGGTCAGTGTGACCAGAGCGTGCTCGACAAGACGATCAACCTGCTGCGGGACCGGGTGGGGATGCCGCCGATGGTGATCACTTCGCTCGTGAAAGATCCGCATTCGGATTTCCCCGCGTTGCCGGTGTTGCTGGATGAGATCCGGCGCGAAAGGCGCGTGGAGTTGGCTTCCGACGGTTTCCGGTTTGACGATCTGCATCGCTGGCATGCGGGTCCGCTGATCAATAACCCAGAAACAATATTGGGCATCAAGGTGTTGCCGGCGTTTAAAAGCGAGTATACCTATGATATCAGTGGAGTGGCGCTGGATGCGAACCATTATGTCCGGGTGTACCCTAGCATCACGGCGCGGCAATGGGATGACAAGATGTACCTGTATCCCATCCCGACGCAGGAGCTTACGCTGAATCCCGGGTTGAAGCAGAATCCCGGCTGGTAATTTTTAATGATGTCATTGTCAGCGATCCGCCTACGGGTGAGTCGTTGAAGAAACTAACGTCCTCGTCTTGCGCCTGCAGGGCGAGGACGTATAGTAATGGGAGGTAGTGTTCCGGGGTGGGGATGGCCAGGTCGAACGCGCTGCCGCCGGAGCGGAAGTCGATCAGGGAACGGTGGTCGCCGGAGAGGATGTGATCTTTCATTGCGTTGCCTGCCTCGAGGGCCCAGTCATATCCGTATTTTTCGTCCAGCCGGTTCCAGGCGACCATCCGAAGGTTGTGGACCATATTACCGCTGCCGATAATGAGGACGCCCTTGTCCCGAAGCGCCGAAAGTTCTTTACCCAGATCGTAATGATCCCGGGGACTTTTTGTTTGATCGAGGCTCATCTCGATAACGGGAATATCGGCTTTGGGATAAAAATGTTTTATCACCGACCAGGCGCCGTGATCGAGTCCCCAATTGTTGTCGAGGGTGATGTCGGTTGTTGTGATGATCTCCTTTGTTTGTTTCGCCAGTTCGGGGCTTCCCGGCGCGGGGTATTGCACTTCGAAGAGTTCTCTTGGGAATCCGCCGAAGTCGTGGATGGTCCGGGGATGCTGCATGGCGGTCACCTGGGTTCCGCGGGTTTCCCAGTGGGCGGAGATGCAGAGGATGGCCCTGGGTTTTGGAAGATCGCCGGCGATGGCCCGGAAGCCCGCGACGAATTCGTTCTCGTCGATCGCGTTCATGGGGTTGCCGTGGCCGACGAATAGGACGGGCATGCGGGGGGAGGGAGGTACCTTATTCATTTTTATGGTTTGAAGATGCTGTCGTCGACGGGTGGGTTGAGGACAACTCCTTTTACTTTGATGACCAGGACGGTCTGGTCCTTTATTTTATGGGTGACCGTAAAGGGGATGTTGATCCCTTTTACGTCCGTGTAGTCGGTATACGTCGTTTCGAGGGTGGCGCCGTTGAGCTCTATGTTCTTCGAGACGGCGATCTTTTCGAGAAGAGCGCCGGACTGCCGGTCGAAGAAGTACAAGGCGGTGTCTTTATTGGGGGCTATGAACCGGATGCGGTAGCAGTGTTGGCTGCCGACGGTATCCGTTCCTTCGAGGGTGGCGGCATACCCTTTTTGTTTGTAGTCGATAAAGGGGGATTCGAGGTGGACGTCGGCCTCGTTGGCCATGGCCTTTCCGTCTTCACCGTAGAGCACCTGTTTTTGTTTTTGGTTTTTGAAGGCGTCGATCTTCCAGCCTTCCTGCCCGTCGAAGGATTGGGCGAAGTATTTGCCGTTGAAGGTGACCACGTATTTATAGTGGTCGGGGGATTGGGCATAGGAGACGAAGGGGAATTCGATACCCCCATAGTTGTAGGTCCCGCTGTCGATGCGGGAATGGACGGATTGGAGCTGTTGTTTGCCGCCGGAGTAGTCGATGTACCGGGTGAAGACGGCATCGACCGATTGGGCGGTGGCAGTGATCGTTACCAGCGCGAAGCAAAGGGATATCAGGACGATTCTCATGGTGGGCAAGGTACAAAGAATCCGGCGCTTACCATTTGAGGGTGACTTTAATCCCATCGGGGCTGTTGGCAAAACCGAGGTATTCGGTGTGGGAGGTTTCATCCCAGGAAGATTGCAGGCCGGCGGCGGGCTGGCCGCTGCTGTCGGTAGCGGTGGTCGAGACGGGTTGGGCGGGCAACAGGACACGCATGCTATTCAGGGTATTGACGGGGCTTTTTGCCGTGAACGTATAGGTGCGGCCGATGGCGCTGGAGTTATAGATGCGCGCTGCGGTGGCCAGCACTCTTGCCTTTGCGTGGCCGGCATTGCGGCGCAGGTCATAGAGCAGCGACTGCTCTCCGGGCCGAATCGTTTTTTCCGCGAGGACGGGGAGTTGCGGGTCAAAGAGATCGATGACGGGACCTTTTACCGTATAAGGCTGGTCGCCGGAATTCTCGTCCAGCACGGAGATGATATCATAGGGACCACGTTCGAGGTAGAAATTATTCTTTACCAGCAGCTTTTTGGGCGAGGGGCCGCTTTCGTAGGCATGCTTTATGGTTTCGAAGTAACCGCTGTCGCCGCCGGTCTGGAGGACGAATTCCTTAGGGTCCTGACGGATAAGATAGACCTTGCCCTTGCCGACCGTAAATGATTGGTTGGGTTCGTTGGGCTTTATTCCGAGCAATTTAAACAGATGTTGAGAGGCAGTCGCGAAGTTATTGCCCTTCGTATTCCACCATTCCATTACCGACTGGTATGGGTCTTCGTCGCGGCCACAATAGACGAGTATGCCTCCCTTACGGACCCACTCTGCGAGGTCGCGGTGCACATCGGGGGAATGGGGTTTCATATTGGAATAGCTCATGACGAGGACGCGCATCTTCTGAAGGGTTGCCGGATAGATCAGGTTCTCCATATGAACCGTCTGTACCGGGATGCCGCGTTTCAGCAGTGGCAGGGTCTGACCATAGAAGTTGGAAAACTGCGGGTCGTCATAGCCGTTGTGCGTTGGAAAACGCTGGAACATCAGGGAATTGCTCATCAGCACCCCAATATCGTTGTTACCGCTGACGCGGTTGGAGGAAAGCGGCATGTCATTGAGGACATTGATCATCACCTGCATCTGGGTGGAATAATATTTCGGGATCAGCGTCTCCGAATCGCTGTTGGCCAGCTTGTAGGGGCGGGTGTAGATGCGTTCGGGCCAGGGCATCACCTCATAGTTGTCGATGGTGGGATAGAGGATCTCGGCGGTGAAGGTGGCCTGGTAATTCTTTTTGTAGTCGGCCCAGTCGCGGGGCCAGTCTTCGATGGGGTCGGTGAGGAAGTAGACCTTGCGGCCCGTGGGCGCCGTCATCGAGCGCATGGAGCCATATTCCAGGTAGGCGTTCTCGAAGACGCGTTCTTTTTCCCTGCCGTTGAAGTAGGTAGGTTCGCGGGAGGTGCCTGTCCAGACCTGGGCGATATAGCCGTCGATGCCGGGCAGGGAGGCCAGGCTGGCCTCAGGGCTCACGATCTTCCAGGAGGAGTAGTTCACGAGGGAGTGGGTGGCGATAAAGACCTTTACGCTTCGGCCTTTGCGCTTTGCATAGTCTTTTGCATAGGCGGATACCTGGCGGATGGCGTCGTAATAGAGATGATATTTTAGCTTGCTCGAGAGGTAGGTGTTCTCGGGGGAGGCGTCCTGTGGCCGCCAGGGGAAGCCATAGAATTTCTGCCATTCTTCTTTAAAGGGGGCGCTGTAGCCGGCGCGGGCCCAGAACTCGGGTTCTTCGAGGAAGAGGGTGTTGATCCCCGCATCGATGACACGCTTTACCACAGCCGTCTTCATGTAGTCGATGAAAGACTGCACCGGGACGACATACGGCATATTCTTCCCATGAAAGATGGTGTCGCCTTTCTGGGTGACCTGGCCCACCCCGAGGTGGTTGTGGCCATCCCACTGCCCGAGGAAATAATCATAGTACTGGCCCCAGGCGATGCCGGTCATGAAGGCGATGGTGTAGCCTCTGTCCCGCCAGGATTGTACGCGCTGTTCGAAGGTGGTGCCCTTACGGTCGTTGACGCCGTAGACGATGGCCATGTCCGAACGCACATCGATCTGCGGGATCCAGGGGCTGCTGGTTTGAAAGGTCGTTTTCTGTTGGGCCGGGAGGTGGATCGAGAGGAAAGCCAGGCAGGCGAAGAAATATACTTTTCTCATGTGTCGCAAATTACGGATAAGTGATGGATGCGGGTGGTGCATAGTTGTATTGATTGAGTCCCGTGCTGATCCTTGCGCCGACGCGGAAATAAACATCCGTAGAAGACCGGGACGTGCGAGTTGAAGACACGATAGGAAGTTAACACTTCAAAGGATTCCATCAGCGGGCGGGGCGGTGGCGCCGGATCCGGATACGAATTTAGGAAAAACGGCACGCTTTTTAATACCTTATTCGATATGAACGGCAAGTCTTCGTTACCGATCGTCATCATCGAGGACGATTCAGACGATCAGGATATGTTCCGGGAGCTTATCGTCGAACTGGGGATTCCCAATCCGCTGATCTTCTTCGACAACGCCACCGACGCTTTTGATTTTCTGCTCTCGGATGGCCAGCCCTTCCTGATCCTTTGCGATGTAAACCTCCCCATGCAGACCGGGCTGGAATTCAAGCGGACCGTTGACGAACATCCGGAACTGCGGAAAAAAAGCATTCCGTTTGTCTTTTGTACGACCAGTATCGACCCGGGCGCGATAAAGAAGGCCTACCTGGATATGACGGTACAGGGCTACTTCAAGAAAGGGGCGTCGATGGAGGAAATGAGGCGATCATTGAAGGTCATTTTCGAATATTGGCTGCTCTCGGTTCATCCCAATTCGATCTAATCGCCGCCGGCGCAGCAAGATGGGAAAAATTATACCCAACCGACAACCGATGCGGGGCTGAAAAATGCGGAGCAGCCTGATCTTTAGCGAGTTTGAGCAGGTACAAGAAATTGGTATCGATTTGGTTGTGGAGATTTTATCTATGAACCTAATGGCTAGCCTTTCGCCCATTTTAGAGACTGCGAGACAAATGGTACTCAAACTCCCCATGGGAATCGGCAGGCGGCTGACCGAAAGCCGGGTGATCGCCAGGGAACTGGCCATGGCCCAGGACAAGCTGGAAGGCCAGAAGCGGATCTATGAAGCGATTACTTCGAGTACGCCCGATCTTATCTATGTGTTCGATCTCCATTACAAGTTTGTTTACGCCAATAAGGCGCTGCTGGCCATGTGGGGCCGAAGCTGGGAGGAGTCCATCGGGCAGGGGCTGCTGGCGCTGGGCTATGAGCCCTGGCATGCGGAGATGCACGAGCGGGAGATAGATACGGTGGTCGCCACGAAGCAGGCGATCCGCGGTGAGGTTTCCTTCCCGCACGCGGTCCTGGGCCGGCGGATCTATGATTATATCTTTGCGCCGGTGATGAATGAAAAGGGCGAAGTGATCGCCATAGCCGGGACGACTAGGGATATTTCGGAGCTGAAAGGAGCTGAGGACGCATTACGCCGAAGCGAGGAACGACTGGAGCAGGTAGTGAGTGAGCGAACGGCGGAATTGCAACGGAGTAACGACGACCTCCTGCAATTCGCGCATGTGGCTTCGCATGACCTGAAGGAGCCGACACGCAAGGTGCGGTTTTTTGCCGACAGGGTGTTGAATGACGGCTCGTCGAAGCTTTCCGGCGACGGGATGAGATTTGTGGAGAAGATAATCAGCGCGTCCAACCGGATGTTCGAGATGATCGACGGCGTGCTGAACTATTCCAAGGTGACCAATCTGCAGGAGACCTATACGCGGGTGGATCTTACCGGGCTGATCGGCAAGATTGCCGCCGACCTGGAGGTGCTGATCCAGCAGAAGGAAGCGCGGATCGAGACCCGCAACCTGCCGTCCATCGACGGTGCACCGGTGTTGCTCTACCAGCTGTTTTACAATCTTCTCAATAATTCGCTCAAGTTTGCCCGCGAGGGAGTTCCCGCCGTCATCGTCATCGAGGCGCAAAGCATCTCCGTCGGGGAGCAGGAGCAAGTGCAGGTCGAAGTACGGGATAACGGCATCGGTTTTCCGCAGGAATATGCGGAGAAGATCTTCTCGACTTTTATCCGGCTTCATCCCAAGGATCTCTATGAGGGGACGGGATTGGGTTTATCCCTTTGCAAGAAGATCGTCGAACGGCACGGCGGGACGATCTCGGCGAGTGGCGTTCCCGGTGAAGGGGCGATATTTCAGATCCGTTTATCGGGAACGGCTGATGCCCGTGGTGATGCACCGAAGATTAGTGCAGGGCCGGCCGGTCGAGGGTGAACGGGGAGAGGTCGACGGCGGATCGGCCGGTGAGGGCGAGATCGGCGAGGATCTTGCCGGTGAAGCTGCTGAATTTGAAGCCGTGGCCTGAGCAGGGGCTGGCGACGATGATATTGGGATGCTGAGGATGGATGTCGATGATGAAGTGTTCGTCAGGGGTGTTGGTATACAGACAGACCTGGGCGTGGTGGAAGACGGGATCGATGGAGAGCCAGGTTTCGGCGAGGGCTTTTATTTGCGAGATCTCTTCGGGGGAAACGGCTTGCAGCAGATCGTCTGGGGCGATGGGGCGGCCTCCATGATGAGGGGCGAGCTTTACGCCGGCGCCGATATCGGGGAAGCCATAGAACATTTTTTCCTTTTCATATTCCCAGATGAAGATGGGCATGGCGGCGGGATGAAACTGCCGGCCGGCGTTGCCGAACCAGAACAGGGGTTGGCGGCGGACCGAGAGGGGAAGCTCCAGTTCGGGAAGCAGGGTGTTTAGCCAGGCGCCGGCGGCGATGATGACCGTCGCCGTGTCATAGGTGGCGGTTGGCGTGGTGAGGGTTACATGGCTGGCACCGGGGGTGATGCTGAGTACCGGTTCGCCGGTGTGGATCGCGGCGCCATGGGCGGCCGCCTGCGTCAGGAAGGCGCGGATACATTCTTCGGGATAGAGGATGCCGGCTTCTTTTTCCAGGACGCCCACCGTGTCCGGGGTGGGTCTAAAGGCGGGGAAGCGGTTGCGGATGGCCGTGGCATCAAGCCATTCGAAGGGGATGCCGTGAGTTTCCGCGCTGAGCCTGGCGCCTTGTACGACGGCGGTATCGGCGGCGCCGAGCAGGAGCCCGCCGGTCTTTTGAAAGAGGGGTTTGCCTGCTGCGGCCTCCAGTTCGGCCCAGAGCGGGTAGGCGGCTTTTACCAGCGGGACGTAGAAGGGACTCTCGTGATAGGCCTGGCGGATGATGCGGCTTTCGCCATGGGAGGAGCCCCGTTGATGCGGGGGTTGGAAGCGGTCGATGCCGAGGACTTTTTTGCCGGTTTTAGCTAAATGCCAGAGGGCCGAGCTGCCGTTGGCGCCCAGGCCGATCACGATACTTTCATATGTATTGCGGGTGGCCAGGTTTCAAAGATAGGAGGTATCTTCGGGACAAGATGAAAACGATGCCGCTTTTGCTGGCGGCGATGCTGGTGAGTATCGCCCCTGCCCTTTCCCAGTCCCTGCCGATTTATAAAGACTCCACACAGCCCATCGAAAAACGGGTTGCCGACCTGCTTTCGCGGATGACTCCCGAGGAGAAGTTTTTCCAGTTGTTTATGATCCCGGGAGAGATCCCCGCCGGTCAGGAAGACCGGTATCGCAGTGGGCTCTTTGGTTTCCAGGTGAGTGCCGCCGCGAGGAAGGGCGCTGCCGGTGCGCAGATGCTGGACTATGGCGTGAAGGATGACGCGGTGACGTTGCGGACAAAGATCAACGGGCTGCAACGATATTTTGTCGGGAAGTCGCGGCTGGGTATTCCCATCATCGCCTTTGACGAGGCGCTGCATGGGGTAGTCCGTGGCGGCGCTACCACGTATCCGGCGGCGATCGCGCTGGCGGCCAGCTGGGATACGGCGCTGATGGGCCGGGTAGCGTTGGCGATCACCGCGGAAGCGCGGCTGCGGGGCATCCGGCAGATCCTTTCGCCTGTCATCAATATTGCCGCGGACCCGCGCTGGGGCCGGGTGGAGGAAACCTATGGCGAAGACCCGCTGCTGACCTCGGCGATGGCGGTGGCCTTTGTCAGCGCCTTTGAGAAGAACGGGATCGTTACGACCCCCAAGCATTTTATCGCGAATGTGGGTGATGGCGGGAAGGATAGCTATCCCATTTATTATAACGAGCGGCTGCTCGACGAAGTGTATTTCCCGCCATTTATCGCCTGTTTTCAGCAGGGCGGTTCGCGATCGGTGATGACTGCCTACAATGCGGTGGATGGGACGCCAGCCTCGCAGAATGAATGGCTGCTGACCAAAAAGCTGAAGGGCGAATGGGGATTCAAGGGCTTTGTGATCTCGGATGCCAACGCGGTGGGCGGGGCGAATGTCCTGCATTTTACGTCACCGGATGTCCCGACTTCCGAGCAGCAGGCCGTGAATGCCGGGATGGATGTCGCTTTTCAGACCTCTTTTGATCATGCGCGGCTGTTTATCCCGCATTTCCTCGATGGGGGGATCGACCGCGGGCGGATAGATGATGCCGTGAGCCGGGTGTTGCGGGCGAAATTCGAGTTGGGCCTTTTCGAGCATCCGTATGTAACGGAGGAGGACGTCCGGGTATGGGGGGATACGAGTGGTCATCGGGCGCTGGCGCGGCAAGCTGCGCGGGAATCGATCGTGCTGATGAAAAATGAAGGAAAGGTGTTGCCGCTGCGACCTTCCGTCCGGAAGATCGCCGTCATCGGGGCAGATGCTGCCGAGGCGAGGCTCGGCGGCTATAGCGGGCCGGGAAATCACAAGGTGAGTATTCTTGACGGGATCCGGGAGCGGGCAGGGCGGCAGGTGGCCGTCAGCTATTCCCCGGGATGCGGCCGAAGAGAGCGGGAGTGGACGGTGGTGCCGGGAGAAAATTTATTTACGGCGGCGGGGGCTTCGACGCATGGGTTAAACGCGGAATATTTTGCGAATCTTACCCTTGGCGGTGCGCCTGCGGTGAAGCGGGTGGATGCCAATATCAATTTTCAATGGACGCTTGGAATGCCCGACTCTTCGGTTGGGCATGATTTCTATAGTGCGCGATGGACGGGGGTTGTCCGGGCGCCCCGGATGGGCCGATACCGGCTCGGGCTGGATGGGGATGACGGCTATCGGTTATGGGTTGACGACAGGCTGGTGGTGGATAAATGGGTGAAACAATCGTATCATACACAGCTGGCTGCCACGGCGCTCGATCCGGGCCGAGAGTATGCGATAAGGGTAGATTTCAACGAGCCGGTGGGCAACGCGCATCTGAAACTGGTGTGGGCGGCCGATACGAGTCGCGTAGATGCGCGAATGGATTCGGCGGTTGCGGCGGTGGCGAAGGCCGATGTTGCGATCGTGGTGGCGGGGATCACCGAGGGCGAATTCCAGGACCGGGCTTCGCTGGCATTACCGGGAAGACAGGAGGAACTGATCCGGCGGGTGGCGGCTACGGGGAAGCCGGTGGTGGTGTTATTGGTGGGCGGCAGTGCGATCACGATGACGAACTGGATAGACAAAGTGCCGGGGGTGTTGGATGTATGGTATCCCGGCGAGGAAGGCGGGCATGCGGTGGCGGATATCCTTTTTGGCGATTCCGATCCGGGCGGCCGGTTGCCGATCACTTTTCCGATCTCCGAAGCGCAGCTGCCCTGGGTATATAACCATACGCCGACGGGGCGGGGTGATGACTACAATAATTTGAGCGGGCTGCCGCTGTTTCCGTTTGGATATGGGTTGAGTTATACGCATTTTAATTATGACGGGTTGTCGCTTGACAAGACCGTGATGGGGGTGAGCGATTCTGCGGTATTGCACTGCCGCGTGACCAATGCCGGAGACCGGGAGGGGGATGAGGTAGTGCAGTTGTATCTGAAGGAGACCGTGGCGTCGGTGGCGCGGCCGGTGATTGCGCTGAAGGGTTGGCAGCGGGTGCATCTGCGGCGGGGTGAGTCGGCGGAGGTGAGATTTGTCGTAGGGCCGGCGGTGCTGGCCTCGCTGAATAAGGGACTTCAGCGGATGGTGGAACCGGGGCAATACCAATTGCTGGTGGGCGCTTCTTCGCGGGACCTGCGGTTGAAGGGGTTGCTGGAAGTGCGTTAATATTGAGCGCATGTGACGGCTTCGATGGCTTCGGCGATGTAGTCGAGCTCGGCTGTCGTCATCGTGGGATGAAGGGATACCCGAACCCAGCCGGGTTTGCTTTTGGTGTCCCCGGCGAGGAGTTTTTGGCGGATGGCGAGTGAGTGCGGCCGGTCGATGCGGAGCAGGTGGTGGCCATAGGGTCCGGCGCAGCTGCAGCCGCCGCGGGTCTGGATGCCGAAGCGATCGTTCAGGGCGGCGACGACGGTATCGTGATGCGTATTCTCAACGAGGAAGGAGATGATGCCAAGACGTTGAGTTTGGTTTTGTTCCAGCAGGGTTAGCCGCGGGATGGCCGCAAGGCGGGGAAAGAGCTGGTCCAGCAGTTGGGTTTCGCGTTGCCGGATGGCGCCGGCGCCCATTTGTTCTTTCAGCCGGATACAGAGCGCGGCTTTTATCCCTTGCAGGATGGGGGGAGTGCCGCCGTCTTCGCGGGCTTCGATGGCCGAATGGTAATCGTGTTCCTTCCAGGGATTGCTGTAGAGGATGGTGCCGCCGCCGGGCTGGTCGGGTGTTTCATTTTTATAGAGGTGTTTGTTGAAGACGAGGACTCCGGGGGTGCCGGGGCCGCCGAGGAATTTGTGGCCCGAGAAGTATATGGCATCGAGGGCGGCCTTTGGATCCGGCGGGTGCATGTCGATCGGGACATAGGGAGCGGAGGCGGCGAAGTCGACGAAACAATAGCCGCCGTGTTCGTGCAGGAGGGCTGCGATCGCATGATAGGGGGTTTCGATGCCGGTGACGTTGGAGCAGGCGGTGATAGCGGCGATCCTGGTCCGCCGATCTTTGTATCGGCCAAGCAGTTGGGTCAGGTGATCGAGATCGGGGGTGCCGTCCTTTGCAGGGCGGATGATCTCTACGGTGGCGATCGTTTCCAGCCAGCTGATATGATTGCTGTGGTGTTCCATATGCGTGAGCAAGACGAGGGGACGGGCCGATTCACGGATGTGTAGGGGACCGGTGTAGTCGGTGAGGCGTGCTGGAAAACGAAGTCCGAGAAGGCGCTGGAGTTTGCACACGGCGGCGGTCATTCCACTGCCGCAGAAGAGGAGGGCGTCATCGGCGTTTGCGTGGACGTGTGCCTTTATGATGGCTTTTGCCTCTTCATAGGCGGTTGTCATCGCGGTTCCGGTGAAGGTCGTGTCGGTGTGGGTGTTGGCGAAGAAGGGAAGGATCGTTGTTTGAAGTTGCTGTTCGATGGGTGCGTAGGCGCGCCCCGCGGCGGTCCAGTCCGCGTAGACGAGCGGTTTTCGGCCGAAGGGGGTATCGCAGTGCTGACCGATACCGACGATATTCCGGCGAAAGGGAGTGAACCAGGCTTCGAGGGTGTCGGCTGCGGTCATCGTTATTTGGGTTGAGCGGTGGTATAGGCGCCGAAGAGATCGTACGGCTTTTTACCGAAGAAACTATTGGCATAGGCGCCAAGGAGATACAGGAAACCGACAAACGCGAGGATGACGAGCCATTGCCACCCCGAGGTGCGCTGGATCTCCTGGCGGGCCCTTACCTCGCAGACCTCGCCGGGACAATATTGAACTTTTGTCTTAAAGACCAGGGAATAGAATTTACAGGCCAGACAGATGCCAAAGGCCGATTCGAAGAAGAGGAAGATGAGACAGACCAGGCAGGTGAGGCCGGTGATGGGGCTATAGGAGTTGACCAGCACGAGGAAGACGAACATGGTGGCGGAAAGGGCCAGGCCCACCGTCCAGGCGAATTTTTTCTGGCGGGCGCCCACGTATTCGGGAGTCTGGCGATTGACGATCAGCCTGCCGATGATGAGCATCGGTGCAAACCGGGGGCTGACAAAGACCCGAATGAGGAAATCGACGAAGAAGGTGGTGATCACATACTTCACCGGTACAAAGTTGTTTTTAAATATGATCAGCATCAGGGAAGTGAAGGTGGCCAGGAAGAGGATGCCGGCTGCCGCCCTTATCTCTCTTTCATTGAGCACCCGGATGGAATAACCGGGGACGGTTTCGCCGAAACGGCTCGATGTATTCATGGTTTAATTTTTTATAATAATATCTAATTCCCTCATCAGATGCAAGTTAGATCAACAAACAACCGATGTGGGTCTACGAAATGCGATTTGTCGTCAACAGCCGGCAGGGATTGGAAATGCCGAAACAATTTGCCGATATTAGAGGCCTGATGACATTCCGCTTTGACATAAAAAGGCTGACGGTTTATGGCTGGATCGCGATTGCCAATCTGGGGGTCAGTACGTTTGCGAATACGGCGCAGCAGCTTGGGCAGATCGGCGCGAGATGTCTCGACGATATCTGGCGGTTACTCCTGCTTGTCTTTCTGCACTATATCCTTTTCGAGTATACCATACCGATATGGCAGCGGAAACGATATAGCCGGGCATTGCTGTTTATCGCGGGTCATCTTTTTTTTTATTCGGAGGGGTTATTCCTCTGGCGGGCGTTGGGAATTGCGATCGGCATCTACACGCCGATACCGGAACACAAGCACGATGTATCGACCCAGATGGGATACAGTGTGGGGTCCGTCGTCTTTTTCGGGATCATCCTGTATATCTACAATCACAACCGGCTGAAGAAAAGGGCGCAGCAGTTGCTGATCGAGAAGCAACGCGCGGAACTGAACTATCTGAAATCCCAGACCAACCCGCATTTTCTATTCAACACGCTGAACAATATCTACTCGCTTGCGCGGGACAAATCCGACCAGGCGCCGGAGACGATCCTGCGGCTGTCGAAGATCCTGCGGTATATGTTGTACGAAGCCGGCGGGGAATACATTGCGATCGAGCAGGAGTTGAAGATCATCGGAGATTATATTTCGCTGGAAAAGTTGCGGTATGACGACACGTTGCGCGTGAATTTCAACTATGACGTGGAGGATATGCGGCAGTCGTTACCGCCGCTGCTGCTGATGCCGTTGGTGGAAAATGCCTTCAAGCACGGCGCTTCGGAAACGAGGCATCAGCCTTTTGTCGATATCCATCTGACGGTGGTGCGGCGGCAGCTGGCTTTTTCTGTCCGCAATTCGACGGATGGCTCCAATGGGGAGGCGAAGGTTCGGGAGAATATCGGACTTTCCAATCTCCGGCGGCAGCTGGAGTTGTTGTACACGGATTATACGGTCGATGTGCAGCAGCGGGGGGCCGAGTTCCATGCGACATTAAAGATCAATCTTGCGAGTCATGTCTAAGATAAAATGCATCATTATAGAGGACGAGCCCCTTGCGGTGAAGGTGCTTGTGGATTATATCGGGCAGGTTCCGTTCCTGGAGCTGCAGGCTACCTTCAAGGATGCGATCCTGGCGACGGAGTGGTTGCGAAAGTCGGAGACCGGGCTGATCTTTTTGGATATCCATCTGCCGAAGCTGAAGGGGATGGCTTTTTTGCGAACCTTGTTACAGCCGCCGGCGGTGATCATCACCACTGCGTATCATCAATATGCCGTGGCGGGGTTTGAGTTGAATGTAACGGATTATCTGCTTAAGCCGGTGGAGTTCGAGCGGTTTTTAGTGGCTGTGAACAAGGTTCGGACGGCGGAGGCCGGAAGGACGGGAGGTAAGGGGGAGGAGGGGGATCCCAGGGACTATATCTTTGTTCCCGTACAGAAACGAAAAGTACGGATCCTGCTGGCGGATATCCTTTATATCGAGAGTCAGCGGGAGTATGTGCGGATCAGGACCACGCAGGGTGAATATCTGACGAAGATGAGCACACACGAGATCGAGGAGTTGTTGCCGGCGCATCTTTTCCGGCGGGTGCACCGGAGTTTTATCGTTGCGATCCGGCGGATCGAATCGTATACGGCCGAGATGATCGAGATGGGTGGTGTATCTATCCCGATCGGCAAGGGCTACCGGGATGGAATGGAGAGATTATAGTCCTCTGCCGGCGGTTCATATGGACGTTTTTTATATTGAATAGCGGGGCAATTTTCCGTATCGGGGGGCGTTTATTCGTTTACGTAAAATGCTGCGCATGCAAGCTCCTAATTCCAACCCTATTCAATCCCTGGCGTCGGGTCAGCGCTACCGGGTCAATTCTTTCGACCTTGGTTTTATCAATGTTCATCCTGTCGATCTGTTAGTAGAGGTAAAGACCGTCTGCTACGATACCCACGAATTGGAACTGGCGCCCCTTCCCGCGGCCGGTGGTGCCGTCAATGAGACCCATGTTCAGGTGGCGCAGTGGTTCAGGGAGAGCTACCCTACCCGATCAAAAGACGATTGTCTGCTCAAGAACGCCCTGGCATTCGAGCGGCTTGTCGAGACCGGAGCCGCGACGCCGGAAAAGCTGCGGGTGGTTACTCCGTATGCAGGGTCCTGACCGGGTTGGCAAGGGCGGCTTTTATTCCCTGGAAGCCGACCGTTATAAAGGCGATGCCGACTACGGCGATACCGGTGAGGGCAAATACCGACCAGCCGATGTCGATGCGATAGGCAAACCCCAGGAGCCAGCGGTTCATGCAGTACCAGGCGATGGGGGACGCGATGAGCAGCGAGATGACGACCAGCCGGATAAAATCCTTCGAAAGCAATAGCACCACGCTGCCGGTGGTTGCTCCCAGCACTTTTCTTATTCCCACTTCTTTTCTTCTGCGTTCGGCGGTGTAAGCGGCGAGGCCAAACAAGCCGAGGCAGCCGACAAAGATGGCGAGCCCCGTGAAGACCCACAGAAGAGTATTGAGCTTGTCTTCGGCCGTATACATCTCCTGGAAGCTTTGGTCGAGAAAGCTGTATTCAAGCGGATATTCCGGCGAAAATTCATTCCAGACGGCTGTTATGCCTGCGATGGAGGCGGCGATGTTGCCGGCATGTAGCTTTACGGCAACCTTCCAGGCGGCATCGGGAAAGATCTGGATGACGGCGGTCTGCACTTTGTCATAAAGGCTCTTGTAGTTGAAGTCCTGTACGACACCGATGATCTGGCCTGTTTTCAATGAATCGGGGTTCTTTGCGCCCCAGGGATGCCACTGCAGCGTTTGGCCGAGGGCTTTCTGCGGAGTTTGGAACCCGAGCTCCCTTACGGCAGTCTCGTTGATAATCCAGGCGTGGTCCTTGTCACCGGCCATTTCCCGGGAGAAATCCCGCCCGGCGATGACGCGAAGGCCGAGGGTTTTTATATAGTCATAATCCACCGTAAGCTGCGTAGCCGACTTTGTTTCTTTTTCGCCGTTGTGCAGGGCGATGACCTCGTCGCCCGCCACGGCATCGCCGGGATAACCGTAGCCGATGGACACGGAAGAAACTCCCGGAGAGCGGAGCAGCTCATTGCGGAAGGTTTCGGAATTATGGAACATCTTATCGCCGCGCATCGGGAAGAATAGGATCTGGTCCTTGCTGAAGCCGAGGTCTTTGTTATGCAGATAATCTACCTGGCGGAACACGATCAGCGCGCTGATGATCAGGAGGACGGAAAGGGCGAATTGCACGACGATCAGCCCCATACGGATCCAGGCGGCGCGGACGGGTTGACCGGCCGCCGCGGTATTGGCCTTTAGGACGTTTACGGGTTTGAAGCGGGAGAGCATCAGGGCGGGATAGAAGCCGGCGAGGATGCCCACGATGAGAACGAGCGCGAGCAGGGCGGCGCCGGTGACCGGATGGATGAGAATATGGAAGGGGATCTGTTTACCGGTGAAGCGGTTGAGCCAGGGCAGGGTTCCCGCCGTGAGCGCGAGAGCGATGGCGGTGCTGATCAGGGCCAGGAAGATGGTCTCGCCGATGAATTGGGTCATCAACTGGTTCGTTCCTGCGCCAATGGTCTTGCGGACACCCACCTCTTTTGCGCGTTGGAGCGAACGGGCTGTAGCCAGGTTGACGAAATTGAAACAGGCGATGACAAGGATGAAGACCGCTATCAGAGTGAGCGCTTTTACGTACGTACTATTTCCCCGTGCGGCATTATCGAACTTGAAGTCGGCGGAGTAAAGATGGATCTTCCGCATGGGTTGCAAGAATGGTTTATCGACGCCGCGGGTGTCGGGCAGGGCTTTCTCTATCCGGGCTACTTCGTTTTGAAATTTTGTCTCCAGGGAAGCAGCATTTGTGGCCGGTTTGAGTCGTATATAGGTGAAGAACTGGTGCCAATGCCATGAACTCATCCGGCTTGCATCGAGCCGGACTGCGGCGAGGGGCGCAACATAGTTGAATTGCAGGTGGAACCGCGGCTCCTTTTGAAAAATGCCTTTTACTATGTAAGGGCTTTTGTTCATGAGCACCTGTTTTCCGACAGGGTTTTCGTTTCCCCACAGGCGATGGGCCATTTCGGCCGACATGACGATGCCCGTCTCCCCGTCGAGCGCATTTTCCCGGCTACCGGCCAGAAAGTTCAGCCGGAATACATCGAAGAAGGTGGAGTCGGCGAAGAACCCATGCTCTTCATAGATCTTTTTGTCGCCAGCTTCGAAGAGGGTCTTAAACGAGGATGTCATCAATATGCGTACGGTCTGTTCCACTTCGGGATAATCTTTCCGGAGGGTGGTGGCGAAGATGGGCGGAGTGACCGCGAGCTTTTGTGTCGCGGTGTTGTCGCTTTGTTCGGTATAGACGCGATAAATGCGGTCGTTATCGGGAACCGTAGTGTCATAGCGGCTCTCGTCCCACACAAAAAGGCCGATGAGAATGCAGACGGTGAGGCCCGCGGCGAGTCCGATGATATTTATCGCGGAGAATCCCTTGTGGCGGGTGATGTTACGCCAGGCTACGAGGAGGAAGTTCCTGAACATACCTAATTTTTTGTTTAATATACGAAAGATTTCGTTGTATTTGAAATAAGAGTTTATTCTAATGGCAAGGTATTTGTAATTGAACGTTTATTCCCCTCCTTATACAGTATCAAGGTTTATTGACACGAGTGTTTTATTGACAACAACCGATCATCGTTTCAAAAGGCTGTTTATGACCATTTCTACATTATCCTGCAAGAGGCGGGTAAGCGTGGACAGGAATTTCCTGCCCGTATGCCTCTGTTTGTTTTTTACTTTTTGTTTTTTGGGTGTCGCTGCGCAGAATCGCGGCGATACGGTGCGGCCGCGACGGGATTCCGTTATGAAGATGCGGGACAGTTCGAAGCCCGTGTGGGACACCATGCCGCGCCCCAACGATACGCTCATGAAGCGGGGACTTGACTCTGCTGTAAAGCGGGAGAAAGATTCCGCCGCGCGGCGGGCCAGGGAAGCTGCGTCACGGCCCCGTCGGGATACCGATTCGGGCGCTGTAGCGAAGAAGGACAGTTCGGCAATGGACACGAGTGGTGCAGGGCGGGTAACCGGTACTGTCGAGCTTAGCGGAAGCACCGATCAATCGGGGACGAGTGTTGAAGTAAAGGGGGCGGGCAAGGGGGCCGTCTCAACGAATGCGCAGGGCGTCTTTAGCATCAGGGCTCCGGCGGACGCCACCCTGGTTTTCAGCCATGTGGGTTTTCTGACCACGGAGGTCGATGTAAAGGGGAAACTCAATCTATCGGTTACCCTTGCGCGGGATGCCAATACCCTCGAGCAGGTGACGGTCAGCTATGGGAAGCAGGCCAAGCGGGAACTTTCGAGCGCTGTCACGAAGGTGGATGCAAGTGAGGTGGCGGATATTCCTGCGACGGAGTTCGGCCAGAAGCTGCAAGGCAAGGTGGCGGGAGTGCAGATCCAGCAGACCAGCGGTCTGCCGGGTAACAATATCGTTTTCCGCGTCCGCGGAGCAGCTTCGCTCTCTTCCGGCAACCAGCCCCTTGTCGTGGTGGATGGTCAGCCGCTGAACAGCGATGCGACCGGTGGGACGGGGGACATCAATCTTGTCGACCCGGAGCAGATCGAATCCTACAGCGTGCTGAAAGATGCGGCAGCGACCTCGCTTTATGGCAGCCGGGCGTCCAACGGGGTGATCCTGATCACGACGAAGACGGCCAAGATCGGCAAGAGCAACATCAGTGCCAACGTCTACTATGGTTTGCAGACGGTGCCGCAGCGTGGCCGGCCCGACCTGATGAACGCGCGGGAGTTTGCCACCTTTATGAACGGCTTTTACCAGGATAAGATCAACAACGAGGGATGGGTGAACCCTACCACGGGAACGGCTACGATCCCCGCCGACTATGCCAACCCTGCGCAGTACGGAAAGGGAACGGACTGGTACAATGCGCTGATCCATACTGCGCCGATGGAGAACTATTCCGTTAATTATAGTGTCGGCACCGATAAGGTGTCTTCCAGTACGACGATGACCTATTTCAACCAGGACGGGGTGTTGTACAATACTGGAACGAAACGCTTTGCATTCCGTACCAATGCGGAGTACCGGCCGGTCTCGAGGGTCAAGCTCGGGTTGAATATCGCCCCGGCCTACCAGATAGATCACAACACGCGGGGCGGTCAGCTGGCATTGAATGGGAACCGGCAGGTCGTGGCCGGCGCCGATCTGAGTTCGCCGCTGATCTCGCCCTGGGCGAGCAAGGGTGTTTACAACCTTTCCACGGCATCGTATGGGATGTATGCGTTACCCAATTATCTGCAACAGGAGCGGATCATGGATAACAACCAGACCAATTTCTCCTTCCTCGGCAATGCCTATGCAGACGTCGAGATCATCCACGGCCTGCATGCCAGATCGACGATCAACGGGGACATTCTGAACCAGGACTACAACTCTTATTATGGGACACAATTTGGATATTTTGGGGTCATTCCGCCCCGGCCGCCGGCTTCGTCGCAGGCGATGAACAACTCCAACAATACGTACACCTGGACCAACGAAAACCTGTTGACCTATGATACTCATTTCGGCAACCATTCGCTGGATGTGCTGGTTGGTTATACGACGCAGAAATCCTATGAGAGCCTGCGGTCGATAGCCGGGACGGGGTTTGCCACGGACGGGACTCCCTGGGTTTCGGCGGCGAGCACGACCACGGGTACGTCCAACAGCACTTCGTGGACGCTGGCTTCGGCACTTGCACGGGTGAACTATGACTACAAGAAGAAGTATTTTATCTCCGGGGCGATCCGGAATGACGGTAGCTCGCGGTTCGGCGTCAACAAGAAATACGGCACCTTCCCGTCGGGCGCCGTGGCCTGGGTGGCCAGCGAGGAGAAGTTCTTCCCCAAGACGAGGATTTTGAGCTTCCTCAAATTCCGGGGCAGCTATGGGTTGACCGGTAATTATAACATCGGCAACTATACGCAGACCTCGCTGCTGAGCGGGACCAACTATGTCCTCAGCGGGAGCACGGTGCTGGGGGAATCGATCACTACCCTTGGCAATCCCAATCTTACCTGGGAAACCTCCAAGCAACTGGATCTTGGCGCCGATCTGACTCTCTTTAAAGGCAGGGTGAATATCAGCTACGACTATTACAACAAGCGCACGGAGGGAATGCTGTCGCCGCTGCCGATCCCTTATGCTTCGGGTTATGGCTCTATCCAATATAATGAGGGAACGTTTCGCATCTGGGGGCATGATATCCAGATCAGCACGGACAATATCAAGGGACCGTTCACCTGGACGACGGATTTCAATATCTCCTTCAACGACAACAAGGTATTGTCGCTTGTGAACAATACCCCGATCGGGGGGACGGGGATGTACAGCGACTATAACCGGACCGACGTCGGACACCGGATCGGCGAACTGTACGGATTTGTCTTCGAGGGTTTGTATATGAACGAATCGGACTATGAGAAATATCCCAAATATTCCACCTCCGTTGTGGGGTCGGCGCGGATGAAGGATGTCAACGGCGACGATACGATCGATATCAAGGACCGGACCTTTCTGGGGCGGACGAATCCCAAGTTCATCTTCGGTATGACGAACAACTTTGGTTATAAGGGATTCGACCTGGGTGTGGTCGTCGCCGGTCAGGTGGGTAACAAGATCATGAACACCAACCTGCAGAACCTGCGAAACCTGGATGGGGTCTTCAATGTAGAGAAGAGTATGCAATACCGCTGGCGGAGTCCCGAGGATCCGGGCAATGGGAAGGTGCCGACGACGCGCAGCGGCTCTACCGAGCTGTACCGGCTGGTGAACAGCACCTGGGTGTATAATGGAGATTACCTTGCGATAAAGAATATCACGCTGGGCTATACGTTCGGCAAAAAAATGCTTCATTATATCAAGGGTATCAGGGTGTATGCCAGCCTGCAGAATGCGTTTATGTTTACGCGGTATCCCGGTCAGAACCCGGAAGTGAACGACAACAAGGATAACCAGACGGTTGCCGGGTTGGATGGAGGTTCCTACCCCATCCCGAGGGTCATGCTGTTTGGTGCAAATGTGAATTTTTAAAGCTTTTTGCTATGAAGAATATTGTTTTGTTTTTGCTGGTGGCGGCTATCGGCTGCAGCAAGAAATTCGTGACGCTATACCCTGAAGGCCAGGTCAACGAAGGAAATTTCTATAAATCGACCGCGGATTTTCAGGAAGCGCTGGTGGGCGCCTATTCGCCCTTGCGGGACGCGGCGAATGTCGCCTTTTCGCTCGAGGAGATGCGGTCGGACAATACGTTTCTCGATTACAATGCGAAGGACCGGGGCGGCAGCGGCACCGAAGATCTGGCCGAATTCCTGGACAACTCCAGTAACACGACGATCGAAACGATCTGGACGGCGGACTACCAGGGTATCCAGCGGACCAATGTCATCCTTGACAAGATGAAGACTCCCCCGGCCGGCATGAATGATTCGGCAAAGAACCAGATCACCGGTCAGGCCGAGGCGTTGCGGGCCCATTATTATTTCGAGCTGGTGCGGCTTTTCGGATCGATCCCGCTGTATCTGCATGAGGTTACCGATGCGAAGACCGCCGTGGTGAACCGGAGTTCGGTGGACGAGGTCTATGCGCAGATAGAGGCCGATCTTTCCGACGCGCTGGGAAAGCTTTCGCCGCCGACGAAATTTCCGCAGTCGGGGGCCATCACCAAGGGGATGGTCGCAACGGAGCTGGGGCATGTCTATCTGACCCTGAAACAATATGACAAGGCCGCGCCGTTGTTCCAGTCGGTGACGCAGATGGGGTATGCGTTGCTGCCTAACTATGCGGATGTGTTCAAGACCTCCAACAAGAATTCTTCGGAATCCATCTTCGAGATCCAGTACAAGTCGGGAACGGATAATCAGGCGAGCCAGTTTGTCTATTATTTTATCCCGACGACTCCGTCGACAGGGGCTATCCTGGGTCCTTCCGCCGACTATAATAATACGGAAGGCAGCCTGAATATTCCCACCCAGAGCCTGATCAATGTCTACGAGCCCGGCGATACCCGGCTGGATGCAAGCGTCGGAGTGATCAAGGGCCATCTGGACGCGCAGACCGACTTCATCCCGGACAGCGTCGTCAGCATCCTGAGTAACAAAGACACGACAGGCAGGGGATATGGCTTTACGACTTCGGCGGCACACCGGTTTATCAAGAAACAATACAATCCACCGTATACAACACCGTTGGAATATAACACAGATGATGACTGGCCGGTATACCGGTATTCGGATGTGCTGCTGATGCTGGCGGAGTCATTGAATGAGCAGGGGCAGTCGGGCGCGGCCCTACCCTATCTCAACCAGGTGCGCAAGCGGGCCGGGCTTCCGGCGTCGACGGCTTCGGGTCAGGCGATGCTGCGGGATACGATCGCGCACGAGCGCAGGGTAGAGCTGGCCTTCGAGAACAAACGGTGGTTCGATCTGGTGCGTACGAGTCAGGCGATCCCGGTGATGACGGCGTATGGGACGGATCAGAAAAAGGCGTTTCCTTTCCTTTTACCTACCAGTTACAATGTAACGCCGAATAAGATGATCTATGCTATTCCGTTCAGAGAGACGCAGGTGAATCCAGGTTTGGGTCAGAATCCAGGTTACTGATGCGCCTGCGAACCCGGGTGTTTTTGATAAGGAGGAAGATGATGCCTGCGACAAGGCCGATGATATAGCCCAGATGGACCCCATATTGGATCCAGGCAGCGTGAAGGAAGGCGGGCCGGTTGGTGAGGTTATCGGGAAGATGGGCGGGTATCGTAGCATAGATGCCGGAGCCGATATGAGCGTTTGGACCGGCATAATAAGCGCCGACGGCGACGAGCAGCGAGACCAGGATGGTCAGGCCGAGGGATTGGAAGGCCGAGGGGAGAAACGTGTCGGCAGTGGGAAGGATGAGGGCGACGAGTCCGAGGATAACGCCGATGCAGAGTCCGATGAGCCAGGAGGTTTTGACGCCGGCGATGACGACTGCGCTGCGGGGCTGGGTCATATGCTGGGCGGCGAGGGTGTCGGCCAGGTTGGTCTGGATGAATTTGAATCTGGTATAATACTCCTGGCTAACGGAGAAGGTCACCTGATGATTAGCTACGCCGTAAAGGGAGGCGATCACGATCGCCACAGCGACAAAGAGCAGGTATATTCCAAATTTTCGCATGTTCGAACGGGCTATAACAAATTTAACGATGTGCGGGGGGAGTGCCAAATTTGAGTTCGGGGCGACGATACGGTAGAAATTATTCCTCTTCCGCCGAGGCGTCGTTGAGCAGCGATGAGGGCAGCTGGCCTTTTGTTTTTACACCGAGATCTTTTAGTTTGGTGGCCTGGGCGACGAGGTTGTCCTTGCCGGCGCTGAGTTGTTTCCAGGCATCCTGGTAGCTGTTTTGCGCGGCGTCGAGGGCGATGCCTACGCCCTGGAGGTTTTTGACGAAGCCGGTGAATTTGTCATAGAGCTTTGCGCCACGGTCGGCGATGGCCTGGGCGTTGAGGTTCTGGTATTCCCGTTTCCAGAGGTCGACGATGAGTTTTAGCGAGACGATGAGATTGGACGGATTGATGAGCAGGATGCGGCGGTCGTAGGCGTAGTTCCAGAGCTCGGGATCGCCTTGCAGCGCGGCGATATAGGCCGCCTCGCTGGGGATGAACAGCATGACGAAGTCGAGGGTTTTGTGATAGTCATCGTAGGCTTTTGTGCTCAGATCGGCAACATGATCTTTTATTGCGCGGACATGGGCCTGCAACTCTGCTTTTTGCGGGCCGGGATCGGTAGCCTCTACAAACCGGACAAAGGCGTTTAGCGAGACCTTGGCATCGATGATGACATGCCGGTCGTCAGGATATTTTACGATCGCGTCCGGGCGCATCCTGCTGCCCTTTGCCTCACTTCGCAGGGCCCTGCCCTCCGCATCATAGAGCTGGTATTCCATAAAAAACTCTTCCCCCTTCCGCAAGCCGGATCTTTCCAGGATGGATTCGAGGATCACTTCGCCCCAGCGGCCCTGGGTCTTGGCTTCGCCCTTCAGGGCCTTCGTCAGGTTCTTTGCGTCTTCGCTTAGCTGCTGGTTCAGCTGGGCGAGTTCTTTGACCTTCACGCCGAGGGAGAACCGCTCCTTCGACTCCGCGTCATAGACCCTGTTGATCTGATCCTTAAAGTCGTTGAGGGTCTTGCCGAGAGGGGTCAGCAGGTTTTCCAGATTGGTTTTATTGAGCTGCGTGAAGCGTTCGGCCTTGGTTTCGAAGATGCGCTGGGCGAGGTTCTCGAATTCGGTGCTGAATTTCCGGTTCAGGCCTTCCAGTTCCCGGGTCTGTCCCTGCAACTTTTCTTCCAGCGCCTGGCCGGCGGCCCGCGCCAGTTGCAGTTCGGCGGTGAGGGCGGCCTTTTCTTCCGCATGACGGGCCTTATCTTCGGCATGACGGGCCTTTGCCCAGAGCCAGGCGATAAGCATGCCGGCGAGTGCACCCAGCAGCAAAAAGCCGATTCCGCCCGCTATTGTTAATCCCGTCATAGTGTCGATTTTTTTTGCTATATTTAGTCAGGCCTTAAAGATACAGTATGTCCTCAAAATTGTTCTTTTACTGTCTGAAGGTTTGGCTTGTCAGCGTGCTGATCGGGCCGGCATTGTTCTGGTGCTGCCTGATGCGGATCGATACGGATGCTTCTTATACGTTTACCGAGTTTCTTGGTTTTTGGGGCTACGGGATCCTTTATGGAATCGCGTTCTCTCTCGTTTCATTCCTACTTTTCTGGGGTTCGCTGATCTATATCTATCGCCGGGACTGGACGGGCCCGCAGCGGCGGTTGGCGACGGCCTTTCTGGGCATCGTTCTTACGATCGTTCCGTTCATTATCTTTTTCGGAACGCTGAATTTCTTTGACGAGTCTACCCGGGTCGCGTTTTGCCTCAGCTATCTTCTTCCCATCCTTGGGGGCATCTTTATTTACCGCAGTCCGCGGCCGGCGAGCAAGGCATGAGCCGCGGCCGGCAAGCAAGGCATGAGCCACGCCCGGCGAGCAAGGCATGAGCCGCGCCAGGCGGATTGGCGGGGAGCTGTACCGGCGCAAAAACTCATTCCCCATCGAACAAAGCTGTTTTTGTCTTTGTTGATGCCCTACTGAGTAAAGACAATTTCCATTTATGAGTTCTTCTTCGACAATCATTTATATTGGCGGTCCCACGGTGATCCTGGAGATCGGCGGGCTACGGTTGATGACCGATCCCACCCTGGATCCCGCGGGGGTCGTTTTTCCGATCAATGGCAAGCCCGGCTATTCCAAATTGATGGGTCCGGCGGCGGCCGATACCGGGGAGATCGATATCGTGCTGCTGAGCCACGATCAGCATGGCGACAACCTCGACAATGCGGGCCGGGCGTTGTTGCCCGCCGTGGGCCAGGTGCTGACGACCCCGGCGGGCGCCCAGCGGCTGGGTGGGAATGCCAGGGGGCTTGCGCCCTGGGAGAGCGTGGATGTCACAGCCCCGGACGGAAAGGTCATCACGATCACCGGCACGCCGGCGCGGCACGGTCCCGCGGGCAGCGAGAAGATCACGGGGGACGTCACGGGATTTATCGTGCGGGTTAAAAGCGATCCGGGCCTTGAACTCTATTTTACGGGGGATACCGTCTTCTACGAGGGCGTCGAAGAGGTGGCCCGGCGATTCCAGCCGCAGAACGTCTTTGTCTTTGCGGGCGCCGCGAAACCGAGAGGCCCCTTTAATGTGACGATGGGCGCCAATGATGTACTCGATACGGCCGGGGCGTTTCCGAAGGCTACGATCACTCCCCTGCATTTCGAAGGGTGGTCCCATTTTACCGAGAATGCGGAGACTTTAAAGGTATCGTTTGCCGCCCTGGGGATCGCCGATCGACTGAAGGTCATTCCACCGGGAGAGGCGGTGTCCCTGCCATTGGCATAAAATTAACCCGGGGGGATGCAACATTTATTCACCGGCGGCCGACATTAAATCCGCTTCCAGCAGTCGCTGGAAGGCTAAATCGGGTTTCATGCCATCATCCGCTCTCCGTCCGGTCTCTTCCTCCTCACAACGTCCGGGCATTCTGTGGTTGGTCTATGCGCTCGCATTGGCGAAGTTTGTTTTACCCTTCCTCCTACAGCATCCGGTGTACGAGCCGCACCGGGATGAATTTCTTTATCTTGCCGAGGGCCGGCATCTTTCCTGGGGCTATGTAGAGGCGCCGCCGCTGTTGTCGCTGCTGAGCTGGTTCTCCGATATGCTGGGCGCCGGATTTTTCTGGATCAAATTCTGGCCCGCGCTGTTTGGGGCGATGACCTATATCCTTGTGGGGCGGATGATCCTTTTGCTTGGCGGCGGCCGTTTTGCGCTGTTGCTGGGCTTTCTGCCCTTCATCGGCGGATACTTTTTACAGCTGCATTTCCTGCTGGCGCCGGGCTTCCTCGGGGTTTATTTCCAGACGCTGATGATCTACGGGCTTGTACGCTATCTCCGCTCTGGCCGGACGCGTGGGCTCTACCTGATGGGCCTTGGGTTTGGGCTGGGGATGCTCAGCCAGTATTCCCATTTGCTTTTTACTGGCTGGCTGCTCATCGGGTTGCTCCTGACTCCCGGACGGCAATTGTTTCGAAACCGGCATTTCTATCTTGCATTTTTGCTGGGGCTGCTGCTTTTTTTGCCGAATATCCTCTGGCAGACGATGCATGGCTGGCCCGCGATCAGGGAATGGAACCGGCCGGATCTTGATTTTGTGCTGGACTTTTTCCGGGATCAGCTGACCTTTAATCTGCCGTCGCTTTTTATTTGGGTATCGGGATTGTTCTGGGTGGCCTGGACCGAAGCCGGAAGAGAATACCGTTTCGCGGGTTGGACGGTGCTGGGGATGACGGCAACACTTGTGCTCCTGAGGGAGAACAGCGATCGGGCGATGGGCCTCTACCCTGTCCTTTTTTGTTTTGGGGCGGTGGCACTCGAGCGGGCGTTGCGTTTTGAGCGAAAGGTCTGGAGATATGGCTTATTGGGATTTACCGTGCTGACGGGCTTTGTGATGGATACCGTTTTTCTGCCGATGATGCCGCCGAAGGAACTTGCGGCGTATTATTCGTGGAATCCGGTTTTCCGGCGACTTGGCTTTCTGTCCTGGCCGGACCGGCGGGATCATGCACTGCCGCAGCGATTCGCGGAGATGCTGGGTTGGGAAGAGATGGCGTTAAAGGCGGCCAGGGCGTATGAGTCCCTGGACAGCCTTGATAAGACCAGGGTTTTGCTGAACAGCGGCGAAAACTATGGGGAAGGCGGAGCCCTTGATTACTATGGGCCGAAATATTCTTTGCCGCCGGTGATGAGCCGCGGGGCGGATTATGCCTTGTGGACGCCTGCTGCTTACTACGATCGGGATGTGTTTATCGTGACGGCGACGGACTGCGGGGATATGAAGAAATTTGCCAGCGCCACCCTCCTGGATAGTGTGACGCATCCGTATTCCGCGGAATACCGCAGTTATATCATTTTGATGCGGGGGCCGAATGCGGAGGTGCGGCAAGAGTGGAAGAAGGGATCTGCCGCGGAGCATCGCGGGCAGCTGGCGGCGAGGTAGCAGGCGGCGGATAGGCGTGGCCGGCATCGTCGAGAACGAGGACCCAGTCATTGCCGGCACCCTGGGATGGCGGGGTAAGCGAAAGCGGCTTGCCGGCGGAGAAGGCGCCGATCTTTTGCGCAGTCGCATCGCGGGGGTTGAACCACCACGCGACCAGGTTCCTGGCGCGGAGGTGTGCAGGGTTGATGACAACCGGTTTCCCAACAGGCAAATAGATCATCGCATAGTCGCCGGCGGCGCCGGTGAAGGCTTCGGCATGTTCGCCGCCGATACCCTGGCCGTCCATGATCAGGGCAGTATCCGGTAGCCGCTCCAACGGAGGGCGGGATTCTATCAGTCTGCGAAGATAGCCGGCCTGGGTCGCGCCGGGACGCTGCAAGGCGTTGAGCCAACCGCGATCGGGGTAGTTGATCGCTTCTTCGCGGGCGCTCATAAACTGCCAGACGGCGTGGTGACCATACGTGACACCGCAGGCGCCGGCAAAGACCGATCGATACAGCTGTTTGCGAACATCGTAGTCATTAAAGCGGCCATTTTCAGGATTCCATTTCGGCCAGGGGTTGACGGGGTGATCTTCATAGTTTGGTTCCGCGTCAAGGGTCGGTTTTGCAGGACTCAGGGCGCGGTCGCGGGTGACGAGTTGCCAGCAGGGGGTGTCGTGGCCGCTGCCGTGGCCGGATTGGAACATGTTGAGGTCAAGCCATGGCTCGTTGTGGATCCATTGCGATGTGGAATTGGGGCCGCCGCCGGGATGATAGGTGATCAGGCATCGATGCCCGGTGGCGGCGATGATGCCGGCGGCCATCCGGCGCCAGATGGGGCGCCAGTCGCCGTCTTTTGTCAGGGCGGGGCGGTCACCGCCAAGAATCCAGATGATATTGGGAGCGTCTTTGTATCTGTTGCCGAGCCATCGGCCATAGGTATAGGCGTTGGTGCTGTCGAAGATGACGGGGCCTTCGCCCCAGGCTTTTGTCACCTTGTCGCCCCAGGTGGGGAGCAAGCCGATGAACAGGCCGCGGCTTTGCGCCATTTTCACCGTACTGTCGACGATGGAAAAATAATGCTCGTCGGGTTGGGTGGGATCGAGATGATGCAGCGGCAGATCACCATAGCGATTGGGGCGGCGCAGGCCGTCGAATTCCGCAAGGGCTACGGCCTGGATGACGGTGAAGCCTTTTGCGGCACGGTCGTCGAGATAGGTTCTGATCTCTTCGAGGGTGAGCCGGTGGAAGAGTTCCCAGCCCGTGTCACCGAGCCAGAAGAAGGGGGTGCCGTCGGTGTACTGGAGATAGTGGCCGTCGGGGGTGACGCGAAGGCGGCCATGGGTCCAGGTTGGCGCGGCTTTGGCCCTTGCGGGGATTGACTGAGCGATACCAGCCGCCGGCAGGAGGAATAGGGCGAACCAGTATATTTGGAGTCTAATTGGCATTATGCAAAAATACATTTATTTGGTTCTGGCGCTGGGGTTGCCCTTTCTCGTTAGCGGGCAGGATTTGCAGCCCTTGAATTTATCCTGTGAGTACCGGGAGGATCCGTTGGGCATCGATGAAGCACATCCGCGGCTGGCGTGGGGTCTTTTCAGCCGGGAGCAGGATCAGTACCAATCGGCCTATCGCATCCTGATCGCCAGTACCGGCAAGGCGCTGGAAGCCGATCGCGGCGATTGCTGGGATAGCCGCAAGGTCCCCGACAGCGAGAACATCAATATCGTGCCGGGAGGAACGCCGCTCCAACCTTTTACCCGGTATTACTGGAAGGTGATGGTCTGGGATCAGCATGGCCGAACGAAGGGTTGGAGTAAGATCGCCTGGTTTGAGACGGGGATGATGGATAGCACGAATTGGCGGGGGAAGTGGATCAGCGAGACTAAGCCGCTCCCGGCAACGGATGAGGATTATTACAAGGACGCCCCGGCGCCGTTGTTTCGCCGGACGTTTGCGGTAACAAAGAAGGTTCGCAGCGCCCGGCTCTATATCAGCGGGCTTGGGTACAATGAGCCGTCGATCAATGGCCGGAATGTGGGCGATGCGGTGCTCGATCCCGCGTGGACGGACTACAGCCATACGGTCTATTACAGCGTATATGATGTTGGTGGACTATTACATGCAGGTTCAAACGCGATCGGCGTATTGCTTGGCAACGGCTGGTACAATCCCCTGCCCTTACGGCTCTGGGGCCGGCTCAATCTGCGTGAAGCGCTGACAGTCGGGAAGCCGAAGGTGCTGGCTGATCTGCGTATCGTCTATACCGATGGGAGTGTCGAAACCATCGCCAGCGATGAGCGCTGGCAGGCGGGGGAAAGTTCGATCCTGCGCAACAGTGTTTTTCTGGGGGAGAAGATCGACGGCCGGAGGGAACCCGGGAACTGGAAGGCGGCGGCTGTGACTGATGCGCCCGGCGGAAGATTGGTCGCGTCGATGATGCCGCCGATCCGGATAAAGCGCAGGTTTTCGGTCCAGGGGATCAGCGAGCCGGAGCCGCGGGTATACGTCCTCGACCTTGGACAGAATTTCGCGGGCTGGATCCGGATGCGGCTGCGGGGGCGTGCGGGACAGGAAGTTCATTTCCGGTATGGCGAGATCCTGCAGGCGAACGGCCGGGTCAACGGACTGACCACGGTGGCGGGGCAGATCAAAGAGATGTGGCATGTCAATGGCGGACCGGGCGCGCCACCGACGGCCTATCAGGAAGACAGCTATATCTGCCGGGGAGACAGCACCGACCTCTTTCAACCGCATTTTACTTTTCATGGGTTCCGGTATGTCGAGATCACCGGGCTTGACAAACGGCCGGCGAAGACCGACCTCGTGGGACTGGGGCTCAATACCGATGTGGCGGAGGTTGGGGACTTCCAAAGCAGCGACACACTGCTCAATGCCATTCAGCAGATGGTGAAAAATACGTTTCTGAGTAACCTGTTTGGCGTTCAATCGGATTGTCCGGGAAGGGAGAAACAGGGATATGGCGGAGATATCGTCGCGACGGCGGATGCCTTTCTTTACAACTATGACATGACGGGGTTTTATGCGAAGACGCTGGGCGATTTTGCCGATGCGGCGCGACCCAATGGGGGGATGACGGAATGTGCGCCGTACAACGGCATCGCCGATGAAGGTTTTGGCGGCGGCACGGGACCTATCGGCTGGCAGTTGGCCTTCCCTTTTTTGCAGCGGGAACTGTATCGATTTTATGGGAACAAGCGGGTTGTCGAAGAGCAGTATGGAAAATCGGTTCGGCTTGTTGAATTCCTGCATAGCCAGGCAAAGGAGGGATTGATCGATCCCGGGATCGGGGATCACGAGGCCGTCAATCCCAAGCATGTGCCGGTGACCAGTGGGGCGTTTTATTATGGTCATGTAAAGCTGTTATCGCAGCTGGCGGGATTGCTGGGGAAGACCGCGGACGAGCGGCGATGGGCGGCATTGGCGGACAGCATCGGGGCTGCTTTTAACGGTCGCTATCTTCAAAGTGATGGAGCGCGGTATGATACGTCGGCCAACCAGACAACACAGGTCTTTCCGTTGTGGTGGGGACTGGCGAAAGATCCCGGGAAAAGTTTTGCGGAGTTGGTCCGGCTGATCGATGGGGTTGAGAACGGACATTTGTCGACCGGCATTTTTGGAACGAAGATGTTGTTCGATGTGCTGCGACGTTTCGGGCGGAATGACCTTGCTTACCGGATCGTGAGCCAGCGGGATTTTCCCGGCTACGCCTATATGCGGGATCATGGAGCCACCACGCTGATCGAGTCCTGGGGGCTAACGGATCAGAACAGCTGGAATCATCCGATGTTCGGATCGGTGAGCGAGTGGTTCTATCGGGGGCTGGGCGGGATCAATCCTGCGGATGATGCATACGGGATGGATAAGCTGGTGCTGCGCCCTGCGCCTGTCGGTGACATCCGATATGTGCATGCGGGGGTGCGAACGATCCGGGGACGGATCGGGTCGACCTGGACGAAGAAAGACGGGGTATTTAACTGGACCGTTGTCATTCCACCGAATACGCGGGCGGAGGTGGATGTGCCGGCGAAATCCGGTGATACGGTAACCGCGGATGGGAAGAAATTGAATAAAGCCGGTTGGAAGGAAGGGGTTTACCGGGTTGCGATCGGTTCCGGACTGCATCGTTATGTGGTGAATCCGCGGAACCGGTGAGCGGTTAGTTGCGGGCTAGCAGACGTTGGGTATAATGCTCCAGCGAGACCTGGAATTGATAAAAAAAGGCTTCCTTTAATCTAACTTCGGGGAGACCGGTATATTCGACCAACAGGGAGATCGAGACCTGGCGGAAGGGGTGATAGTCTAAATAGATCTTGGCGGCATAGGCGCCATCTATGTCTTTTTGAGAAGGGATCATAGCGGTAGAAATTGGACTGTTATCAAGGTGAGGGGCAATGGCCTCAGGGATCAGTTTTCCGTAAAAGTTACGGAACAGGGACAAAAACGGATGTTCCCATAGTGTAAGAAAAACACTTAGTGTGCAAAAAGCAACGGCTTTGTTCAAATACAATCGCTTACATGTGATCTGCCTTCAGGGAATTTGGGTAGAATGGAAATGAAAAAACCGTCTCCAGGAGACGGTTTGCGATAGTTGTTTGGGTTTGGCTGGAAGGGATAAGGCGCCGAAACGGCGATGGTTATGGTCGATCAGGCAACAGTCAGGTCTTTAGTTTTTTGCTTTGTCGTTTGACGCTACTACCGATTTTGGGATATATTCGAAGATATCCAGGAAGGATTGTATCTGGCCTTCATTCAGCAAAGGTTTAATGATCCGATAACGAGAGTCCCGCGTCCGCATAATCAAAGAAAGGATTTATAGATGTTCCAAATAGTAAGTATCCTGTTTTTTCCTATTTACTACCCCGGATATTCCTAAACTTTATCCCAGTTAGTCCTATTTTATATCCCGATCTTTCCTGGTTATAGCGAACACGCCTGAGTGCACCTCCCGAATCGCCCATACCGGGAAAGCATCCTAAAGTTACGGGAATCTGTCCTGAATTACTAAAATAATTAGTATAAAATGGCGGGATCACCCCGCTTTAATGTCGCTTTCACACCTGATGTTCATGGATTTAGACATTTAGATCCAATGGAATGCTGGTTAGGGATTTCCGGTGGTCATCAGTCCAGGTAGCTTCTGCCGAGGATGCGGTTGCCGTTGATGACGGCGCGGACCCCGTTAGCCGCTGTCGCGAGCGCGCAGCCGATGGCGACGATGGCGATGGCGTTGTTAGGTGGGATCATCTTTTCCACGATGAGGGCCAGACCGACAAGACCGACGAGTGTCGTCCATCCGCCGACGTAATAGTCGAACCGTCGTTTGAAAATGGTGGCCAGGGGAAAGAAGTGCAACCCGATGATGAGGGCCAGGCAGGGGATGAAGAGGTAATCGAGGTTCGTATTGACCAGCACGTTTTTTACGACGAGGATGGCGAGGCCTTCGGTGCCGAAGATATATAGAAACTGGCGTGCACGTTTGCGATCCTCCGCGGATTCCGTTGAATCGGCGGATTTGGGCAATGTTTGATTGACGCGATAAAATTTTACATAGTGGGCCAGGAAGTAGAGGAGAATGAGCAGGAAGAAGCCGCCGATAAGCCCGTAGTCTTTGCCTTCCAATGCCACCTCGGCGATGACGGTCCAGATGGTGGTGAAGATCATCATAAGGAACAGGCCGCCCATCGGGCTCTCCAGGTCTTTTCTCGAAGGGGGCATCGTGTTTTTATTTAAATATACGTTATCTTCCGATTATGGATGCTTTTGTTGAAGATCAAACTTTTGATACCATCGATTTTACAATAAAACCGCCGGCCAAGGGCACTTATGATCATTGCATTTTCAGCCACTGCGATCTCTCTTCCGTCAATCTTTCCGAGATCATCTTTGTCGATTGTCGGTTCACCGGCTGCAACCTGTCGATGGCAGCGGTGTCTGCGACGGTGTTTCGGGATGTACAGTTTGGTGAATGCAAGATCCTGGGTGTAAGGTTCGATCAGGCTTCGGCGTTTGGCTTCTCCTGCCGGTTCACTGATTGTATCGTGGATCATAGTTTCTTTTACCAGATGAAGATGAAAAAGACGGCCTTTGTCCGCTGCCAGTTGAGACAGGTAGATTTTTCGGGTTGCGATCTGAGTCAGGCGGTATTTGACGCATGCGATCTTTCGGATGCGGCCTTTGAGAATACGGTGTTGGAGAAAGCGGATCTGAGGACCGCCTTCCACTACTCGATCGACCCGGAGCGGAACCGGCTGAAAAAGGCCAGGTTTTCGCTGGAAGGCGTGCGGGGGTTGCTCGGAAAGTATGATATCGTAGTGGAATAGGCGGATTATTTTCCCACCACCAGAAATACTGCGCCACGGGCGGGTACGGTGATGCAGATGCCTTTCGCCGTTGTAGCCGTAAATGCGGGAATTGTCGCATAGTCGGCGGGGCCGCCGCCGGGGGCGGTGGTCGTCTGGCCATTGACGAGGACTCTGCGCGGAAACTCGTCGGGGCTATCGCCCGCTAGGGTATACCAGTAGAAGTTTTTGCCGGGTCGAAAGTGGCGGATGTCGAGGCGGATGGTCGTCGGGGTCGTACCGGGATTGACGAGAGCGGCGCCGACCTCTCCAGAGGAGAACCCGGAGGCATAGGCCTTGATGGTGGTATCGCCACTAAGCGTTGAGTTGAGCAGATGATCGCCCATGAATCGCTGCAGATAGTAGAGATAATAAAACGAGGGCCGCGGGGAAAAACGGGTTACACCAGGTTCGTCGCCGGCGCTGAAGAGCCCGTGGTCATTGCCGCCATCCCAGCCGTTGATGAGGTCCCAGCGGGCGGCGAGGCCATATTTGTTGCGCAGCGTTTCCCCCATCACGAGGACGGAGAAGAGCCCGCTCGTGTTGGACACCTGCTGTTTGTTCCCCCTGGCGAACATGTTCCATTCATCCATCGCAACGGGTTTTATCGGGACACCGTTATCGTGCAGCGATTGGGTCACATAGCGCATCTGCTCGCCGGGGATCGTGACCGCGGCATTGAGAATTTCCGCGGCGGTGGAATTCTTGTTATAGGGCGTGAAGTAATTGTGGACGACGTAGTAATCGGCGCAGTCGCGGGTACCAGGCATCATGCCGGCGTTCCAGTTTCGGGTGATGGGAAGATCCCAGGGATGCGGGGGACCTTCCACGGTGACGGCCCCGATATAAATTGAGGAACCCGTTTCGGCAGCGGCTTTGCGCATCGAGTCGGCGAAGACGCGAAAATGTTTCCCGTAGAGTGCGCCGCTGAGCAATTTGGGCTGCCCGTTCCAGTGAGCATCCGTTGTGTCGATGCGATAGCCGTATTCCCAGGTGCCGTTGTTCTCGTTGCCGATCTCCCAATAGCGGGTGCGGCCATGATCATAGCGTACCCAGTCGGCGGCCAGATGGGCGGCGGTAGCCACCGGTTCGGCGCTTGTGCCGTAACGGGCATAGCCATAGTTGACGGTGATGAGTCCCTCATTGCCGGTCTCCATTAACATCTTGTAATACTCATCCAATGTGGCAAAACCGTTGAGGGGGCGGCCGTAGAAATAGATCGGCGTTTCCTTTTTCCCATCTTTATTGACGATCTGTTTTGGAATGTCAGCCGGGAGATTGAACGGACCGGCATTCCAGAAATAGGCATCGCTGCCACTGCCGGCTGGCCACCGGATGACATGGGGCTGGAGGTTGCGGAGATTGGTCATGAACATCCGCTGGCTGACCATGGATCCCATCCAGGTATTGATATTATGGCCGAATTCGCCGGGCGGGATCAGCGTGATGGTGCTGTCGGGGTCGATCGTGAGAACGGGGGTCTGTTTTGTGATCGCGGACCTTTCGCTTTCCTGTGTCGTGGGTGGGAGAAATTTTTTTTCGCTCCAGTCGTCGAGGAAGAAGCCGATGGTCGGCGCGGCGGCGGGGTGCGGGTGGGCGCCGGCCGCGGGGACAGCGGGATGCGGATGATTGGCATTGAGGAGGCAGCATAGGCCGAGTAAGACAAGGATCTTGTTCATGGCAGGGTAATTTTGTTCAGTTGGTAGGCTTTTACCGGTTGATCGTTGACGGCGGTGAGTAGGATATGGTGATTGCCGGTGCGAATCAGCTTCAGATCTTTTACATCCCCGTCGAGAAGGAGTCCGCTTACAGCGGGCGGCACGGGGGTCCAGCCTCCATGGCCATCACCCTTCAACAGGAGTCCGTAGGATGCGTCATAGCGGCCGGGCATAACCGCGCCCTGGTATTCATTGCCGGCCAGGATGAGATCGGCGATGCCGTCGCCATCGACATCGGTGGCGACCATTGCGTTGACGGGCGCCAGTTGCGCCGTCCGGGGAAAGGGATGAAAGTGGAAGCCACCCTTGCCGTCGTTGGAGAACCAACCGCTGCGGGTTTCGTTACATTGAAGGATGAGGGAACCCGATCGCATTTCCGGTGTCAGCAGTTCGTTCGCGGGCGCTTTGGCATAAGCCTCATTGGTCTCATATCTTTTTTTGATGGAGGGCATTTGCCAGGCCCAGGCATCGCGGGATATACCGGCGGAGAGTACATACTTCCCGTCGTCATCTTTTAAATAATAGCAGAACACCGGGTCGATCGTTCCGTTGCCGTCGAAGTCCTTTGCCACCAGTTCGGCCGGCCGGGTTGTATCGATGTGCCAGGGATTGTTGAGCCCGAGATTACCGGCCACGATATCCGGGTGGCCGTCGTGGTCGATATCCGTGATGAGGAGACTGCGCCAGAAGCCGGAATACCGGTCGAGCCCCGACTGCTGCGTAATCTCCTCAAGCGTCGAACCGGTGTTCCGAAAGATGCGGACCGGCATCCAGTCACCGGCGAGGAGGAGATCTGGCTTCCCGTCGCCGTCGATGTCGGCGACGACGGCAGAATTGATCATGCCGGGAGATCGCAGGGCCGGGCAGACGGCGTCCGTCACGTCGGTGAAGTGCCCATGATCGTTCCGCAGGAGATAAGATCGCGGCGACCGGGGCCAGGCGCCGAGGGCGAGCCGGCCGCCGATGAAGATATCGGGATCGCCGTCCCCGTCGAGATCGGCTACGGCAACCGACTTTGCCAGCGTTCGGATCTGGGGCGGGAATGCGGCGCTGTCGAGGCGAAGATTTCCTTTTCCATCGTTGTGATAAAGGCGGGGGCGGTAATAGGCGGAGCCGTCTTCGAACTCACTGCTGCCGCCGACTACGAGGAGATCGGGATAGCCGTCGCCGTCGGCATCGAACCAGACGCTTTGCATGTCTTCCTCGTATTTTGGTCCGCCGACAAGGTCTTTGCCGGTAAAAGAACCGTTGGGATTTTGGTGGAAGATCCTGCCGGACTGCCGGAAGGCGCCGCCGACAAAAAAATCTTCCCGGCCATCCCTGTCGATATCGGCGATGCTGATGAAAGGGCCTTCCTGGGAATATTTTTGCGGAAGCAGGGGCTGGAACTGGTAGTCGAAGAACATTGTTTCCTTATGACGGAAGTCGATCTGTTCCTGTTGGGTAATCTCCCGGAAGAGCGGCGGGGGCGGTTCGGCGGCGGGATCGTCGACGAGTGCGTCGGATTGTTTTAATGTCAGTACGGTGTCGATGGCTGGGTGGAGCAGGGTCTGCATCTTATTATTTGGCCAGCGGATGACGAGGGAATCCGGCCGGCCGTCGCCGAAGCCGAAGTGCAGGCGGTTGTCCATTGTCGATAGATATCCGCGTACCGGGAATTGTTCGCCGGACTGGGTGGTGTCATGGTCGTAGGCTTTCACCAGGGCACCGATCCCGTCCCGGTTGTTCCCGTCACCTTGCAGGCGCAGTGTGAGCCAGTGGGCCTTTTTTGCCTCATTGCGCCTGACAAAGGCCTCGCCGTTGATGTTGTTGACGACGAGGTCGAGGTCGCCGTCGTTATCCAGATCGACATAGGCTGCGCCGTTGGAGATGGATCGCTCGGTGATCCCCGCTTCCGTGGAGAGGTCGTCAAAGCCCAGTTGTCTGTTGTTGTGATAGAGATAACTGTGTAATGCAAGCGGCCCCTGCGCGGTGAGCCGGTCAATGAATTTCCGGCGCTGGCCCTCATCGGATTCGGGGATGCCCGTGGAGAGAACGGTGTTGTGGGCATATTCCAGGAAATCGATGTTGGTGGGGTCCCGGCCGAGGCCGTTGGTGATGAAGACATCTTTCCAGCCGTCGTTGTCGAGATCGGCGAGAAGAACGCTCCAGGACCAGTCGGTTTCGGCGATGCCCGCCATTTCCGCTATCTCGCTGAAATAGGGGATCGCCCGGCCGGCGGATAATGGCTGACCATTGGCCGGGCCGATTGCGGCAGGTCCCGGCTTTCGCGTGCCGTTGTTGAGCTGGAGCATATTGTGGACATACTGAGGTTCATAGCCTTTGTCCATTTCCAGCTGGTGACGCTGTTCGGTGAGAAAGGAATACATCATCTTCTTCCGCCGGCCGGTCTCGGGTTGCATATCGAGGGTGAGGATATCGGGGAGCCCGTCGTTATTGAGATCTCCGGCATCCGTGCCCATGCTCGAATACGACTGGTGGCGGAGCGCGGCGGCGATACAGTTTGTGAAGGTTCCGTTGCCATTGTTGAGCCAGAGCAGGTCGTTGCGGATGTAGTCATTCGTCACGTAAAGGTCGGGAAGGCCATCGCCGTTGAAGTCACCTGCTACCACTCCCAGGCCGTTGCCGTCGTCGACGATGCCCGTGGCGGCGGAGACATCGGTGTACACCGGGTGAGTCTGGCCGGCCGGGGTGCCTGTATTGTGATAGAGTTTGTCGGCGGCCGGGGCGCCTGCGACGATCCTGTCTTCGCGGATATCGTTTGGCCGGGCTACGTCGAGGGTGTGATTTACGAGATACATGTCCAGGCGGCCATCGCCGTCATAGTCGAAGAAGAGCGCCTGCGTGGAGCAGGCCGTGTCGGCCAGGCCATAGTCGGCGGCCTGTTCTTTAAAGGTGAGGTCATGTTGATTGATGAACAGGAGGTTTTTCCTTTTACTGCCCGGGACCTTCCCCGAGACACAGACATAGATATCGGGCCAGCCGTCGCCATTGATGTCGACGACGCTGACGCCGGTGCACCAGACTGCGGTGGCGAGGCCGGCGTGATCGGTAATGTCCTCGAAGTTGAATCCGCCTTTGTTGAGATAGCAGCGTGAGCTGACCTGGTTGCCCGCGAAAAAAAGATCGGGGCGGCCATCCCGGTCAAAGTCGCCCACTCCTACCCCGCCGCCCATATAGGTATATTCGTTGACGAACATATTCAGGGAATCGTTTTCGGTGATCGTATTGGCGAAGTGGATGCCGGTAACGGATGCGGGCAGGGTAGTAAAATGCCATCCCTGCCCAACATTCGTTTGCTTACAGGATAATGCGACAGCTATCAGGAGCCATATCAGTATTGCACGGATCATTTATTTTTTATCAGCGACCAAATAGATAACACTCATCGGGGGTACTGCGAGTTTTATGGTTCCGCTCAGCGCGGCGCCATAGGGTTTTATGGATGCATAGTTCAGCGGACCGCCGGTCGGGGTAGCCGGGCCGGCGCCATTGACGGCCACCTGGCTGGAGAAGGGTGCGTTGTCCGTTCCGCCGGTGAGGATATACCAATGATATCTCGATCCCGCGGGAAAGTGGCGAAAATCGACGGACACCACATGGTTGATCGTCCCCGTGTTGATGATCACCGTTCCGGCCTGGCCCGAACCAAAGGTGGACGACCAGGTAGTGATATCGTTGTTCGCCCGATAGAGGGTGTCGGCGACCATGCGATCGCCAAAACATTTCTGGAAATAATACATATAGTAGAATGCCGGCCGTGGGTTCCAGGCCGGAGCGCCCGGTTCGTCCCCGTTGTTGAACATCCCCATGTCGTCGCCGTTGTCATACCCGTTGGCGAGATCCCAGCGACTGGCTTCCCCGTACTGGTTCTTTATAAAAGAGCCGAGGGTGAGGGCGGCATGGATGCCGGCGATATAGGAGGTGTTCTGTTTGGAGCCGACAGCCCGGATATTCCATTCGGTCATGGCGATGGGTTTGTTGGCCACACCGGCGCCCTGCAACTGCTGCTTAATGAAATTCATGACGTTGGGGGGCTCGCTAAGACCCGTGGCCAGGATGTCTGGCGCCGTGGAATTGGTGTTATAAGCCGTGAAGTAGTCGTGGACGATAAAATAATCGGCGGTGCCCGCGGCATTGCTTAAGACTCCCTGGTTCCAGGTCTGGGTGGTGCTGTTGTCGTAGGACTGCGGCGGGGAAGCATAGAGCGTGGCGCCGATGTAAATGGTCGCACCTTTCTCTTTGGCAGCGGCCCGCATGGAGTCCGCGAAGACCTTTACATGCTGACCGTAGAGGGCGCCCGTGACGATCGCGGGCTGGCCGTCGTGGTTTGTCGATTGATCGATGAGATAGCCGGCTTCCCAGTTGCCATAGGTCTCGTTGCCGATCTCCCAAAACTTTGTGCGGCCATTGTCATAGCGTACCCAGTCGGCGGCGAGATGAGCGGCGGCGGCAACGGGGTTTGGGGCCGTGGAATAACGGGCATAGCCGTAGTTGACGGTGATGATCCCGGTGGCATTTGTCTGGGCCAGCAGGCTGTAGTAATTGGCAAGTGCGAGCGTCCAGCTTTGGGTGTTGCCCCCATACCAGGCGTTGATGGGTCCGCGTTTGCCGGTGTAGTCGAGGAGGCTGTCGGGGGCATCGGCCGGTTTTGGATCTGCGTCGGCGCCATTCCAAAAATAGATGTCGCTGTTACTGCCGGCGGGGGCCCTGATGATATTCGGGGACAGGTCCTTTATATACTGCATCAGATTGTTCTGGGTGACGATCTGCCCCATCCAGAGATTGGAATTGTTGCCGAAGACAAAGGGCGGCACTTTCGCCAGCACCTTGTTCACATCGATGACAAGCGAGTCCGAGGCGGTTGCCGGCGGCGACGGACTGTTGGGATTATCACCGGGTGCGGAGAAGCTGCGCTGCGTCCAGGCGTTGCCGAAGAAACCGACGGTTGCCGGAAGGGGGGGATCCACCGGGTTATAGGTGGAATCGGTTGCCGAAGGTTTATTGCCGTTGCCGTTGTTCGAACCGCCGGACTTGTCGGATTTCTTACAAGCGGCCCCGCCGAGTACGAGGGCGAGGCCGAGTATGGTGCCAATCAGTTTCATTTGTTGGTTTATTGTCCTTTTACGATGCGCACGTTGTCGATGGCGAGATTCAGTCCATTTGCCGGGACGGTCCCGGTGGACTGGTCATTGGCCAGGGAGAAACACAGCGCCGTGGAACCGAAATCGGAGAATAGGGATGGCGGTGTTCCGCTGGTCGGAAAGGACTGGTAATCCCATTCATTGGCATCATCCTTTGCATTTTTGACTTTGCCGTTGATCAGCACCGTGCCGGTGCCCGTCGAGGGATTGATGAACTGGTTTAGCGGCACTGTCACGGTCACCCAGCCGGAGGGCTGGTATACACCGCCGGTAGCCTTTTCCCATGGGGCCACCCGGGCCAGATAATATTTCCAGACGTACCAATCCCCCAGCATTATCCAAAGTGCGCCGGCCTTCCAGGGCGCGGCAACATACATTTCGAATTTGAGGGAGTAGCCGTTCACCGAAGTAGAGGGACTGGCCACCCAGGGCACATCGTTCAGCTGAAGCGCGCTGGGGTTGCCTTGTGAGACGGGAGGTGTATTGGGGGCCATGGCGCCGGCGTTGACCAGGACGCCCATATTGCCGGTCGAGTTGGGATAGGTGGAGGATGGAGTCGCGGCGCCGGCTGCGGTCCAGGAAACCCAGCCGGTATTGTCCGTGACCTGCGGCCACTGGTTCTCGAAGGTCGAGAGATAGCCGGGTGAGGCAGGAGTAAGATAATTGTCGAAGGGCTGCGGTGAGGAAGAAGTTCCCAGGGTACCGTTGATCGTAATTGCGCCCGGTGCGGTGATGCCGGAGGGGACAACGGCGGAGAGATGGTTGACATCGATGGTCTTAAAGCTGGTGGCCGCGATGCCGCCGGGGAAGGTAACGTTCTTGATGCCGATGAAATTGATCCCGGTGAGCGTGATCGTATCGCCGGCGATGGCATTCTCGTTGGAAGCCGCGCTGATCCCCATGGGTGGCGGATAAGGGAAGGAAGCGACCCCATAGGTGCAATAGACGCGTAAGGAATCCGTGAAGGCCGTACCCGCGGGGATCGAAGCCGTTATCGTCTGGAATGCGGAGTCTGTCTTATAGGTCAGCGGGGTATCGACACCGGCAACGGGGAAGGTGATCTTTTTGATGCCGGCAAGGTTGGTACCGCTGATGGTTGCGATCGTGCCCGTGATATCGAGAGAGATCGAGGTGATGGCGGGCGGATCGAGATAAAGCGTGAAACTATAGGTTGTGGAGCCGTGATTCGTCACGATGCGGATGGTGCTGGGTGCATTTGGCTTCGTGGCGATGGTCTGGGCATACGACGGAACCGAGAGGATGATGGTGGTGCCGGTGGAATAGACCGGATTGAAGTAGGCCGAGGTGTCATTGAAGTACACGGTCTGCAGTCCGTCCAGGTTGTGACCCTGGATGACGATCAGCGTTCCGGGATGGGCCTGGGTAAAGGTGCTATCTTTTTTGGCGGGGTCTACGGTGCGGACGTCGGTGACCGTGGGCGGGCCGCTGCTGGAGTTCTTTTTGCAGGCGAATTGCACGAGGCCTGCGATGATCAGAAGGAATATTATTATTCTTTTCATTGTATCTTTTTTTATGGCAATCAATATTTCACTTTGCTGAAGTCGAAGGCGACCGGCGGTTGTTGGAGGATCGGGGCGACGAGGAGCTCCGATTCAGGATAGGGCAGGTCGGCCGTCTGCGGGGTGATAGGATAGGAAACCGTACCGGGGTAGCCATCTGCACCGAAGACTGTCAGGAAGGAGTTGCCGCCGTTGTAGGTGATGTTATAGTTGCCGCGGTCCTGATTGCTGAACCAGGCCAGTGCATTGGCGGGATCGAAGTAGTACCAGGTCTTCCAGTCATACCAGGCGTGACCCTCGAAGGCGAACTCCACTTTTCTTTCCCAGAGGATATCCATATAGGAGATGGAGGTCTTTGAAGCGATGCCGGCTCTTTTCCGGACGGCGTTGTAATACTTGAGGGCTTCGGGATCCGAGGTGGAACTGTTGTTTCCGAGGATAGCGTCGGCATAGATGAGGTAGACGTCGGCCAGCCGGAAGATATAGGTGCTGAGGTTCTCATCCTGTTGTGCACCGAGACCGCCATTGTCCGCGGGGGAGCCGACGACGTATTTCTTTACATAGGCGTGGTCGCTGCCGTAGCCGTTGCCTTTGTCGCCGGCGTTGGTGATCTTGGCATTGTTGAAGAGCGTGGTATCGACGCGCCAGCCGCCGGCAGACTGGCTGATATCGGGATAGACGGCATTCGGCATAAAGACCGTGGCGCGTCTGCGGATGCTGTCATCGGGGTTGTTGAAATAATACTGCATGAGATTGGGCGAGCCGCCGAAGGCGCCGCCCCAGCCGTCGCCGGTCTGGGTGATGAGGGCGCTGTAAGCGAGGTTCGCCTGCATATGGTTTTGGACGAACCACTGGCCCGTGGGAACCCAGAGGAGGGACAAGAGACTTTCAGACGGCACCGCGGTGCCGCTGAAATACTTGGAGGTAAAGAGATCGTAGTAGTTGGACATGAGTGCGAGTCCGCTGTTGTTGCAGACGTCGCCGGCATAGATCCGTGCGCTGTCCAGGTCGGTTTGGTTGCGTTTGCCGCCGGACTGGCCGAGACCGGAACGGACAAGGAAGGCGCGGGCGAGCAGGCCTTCGGCGCTCCATTTTGTCACGCGGCCCGGTTGCGGGGGAGAAGCGGGCAGATGGTCCATCGCCCAATGGAGGTCGTTGATCACAAACTGCCAGGCATCGGCTAGATTGTTGCGATGGATGGTTGTATCCCCGATCTGATGAGCGTTGTCATAGATGATGGGTACCGCGCCCCAGATGAGGGCCAGATAGTAGTAGGCGGCCGAGCGCATCAAATAGCATTCGGCGAGACCGGCGTTTTTGCCGGCCGTGGTGGCGCCGGGACCTGCGCCTTTTATATTGGCAGCAACGACATTTGCGTTGGCCACTACCGACCAAAGGGCCTGATAGGCGCTTTGCAGGGCACCGCTTGGGTCGGTGGCCGAGACGGAGAAGCTGAGATAGGCACCCCGACCGTTGTAGTTGTCGGTTGTGCTGTTACCGCCCAGGACATCCCCGATGTATTGGAGGGAGGTGCCGTTGTAACCACCCCATGAACCGTTGTACAGCGGGCCCGTGCCTTCGAGGATCTGTTCGTCCGTCAGGTAGAAGGTGGCCGAGGTGGGTGAAGCCAGCGGTGGGCGGTTGAGGAATTCTTTTTTGCAACCCGGCAGGATGCTCATGCCGAGGAAGATAAGGGTGAGAAGTTTTATTATTCGTTGCATATTGGCGATTTGTATGATGAAAGATCAGAAGTTGACGGCGACGCTGAAGACATATGACCGGGTCTGCGGATAGCGGCCTTCGTCCATGCCGACGATGTTGAATCCGCCGTAGGAATACATCCCTATTTCGGGGTCATAACCGGTGTATTTTGTAACGGTGAAGACGTTTTGCGCCTGGGCGGTGAAGACCACTCCGCGGAGGAAGTGGGTTGCGTTGACATATTTCGCCGGGAGGCGCCAGCTTAGGCGGGCGTTCTTCAGCTTTATATAGGAGCCGCTTTCCACGCTCCATTGCGAGAGGCGGGCGTTGCCGTTTGCGTCGGAGGCCGAGGGCCGCGCGATCTTGTAGCCGGGGTTGGTGAGTGTTGCGGTGAGTGCGTCGGCGGCGGCAATGCTGCTGGGCACCGCGAAGTTCACGTCCGACCGGAAGTGGTTGGCGTAGGGGCCCGTGCCGAGAGGGATGTACTCGTTCTCGTACCGGGTGAGGTTCAATATTTTGTTACCGTATACGCCGGTGAAGAAGAGGCTCAGCTCGAAGCCTTTGTAGTCGAAGGTGGAGGTGAAGTTGTAGGAGAACTTCGGCCAGGGATTACCGATGATGGTCCGGTCGTTATTGTCGACGAAGCCATCTTTGTTGATATCCCGGAATTTGATATCCCCTACCCAGGAGCCCTGTGCGGGATCGACGGTCATCTTGGAATTGGAGGTCTGGATGGCGTGGCCGGCGATGTCTTTATAATTCTGGAAGAGGCCGTCTGCCACATAACCCGTGATCGTGCTCAGCGGTTGGCCCACCTTGGTGAGGAATTCCGCCTGGCGGCTATTGGTCGTCGAGTAATATTGGGTGTAGATGGGAGCGTAGAGCCGGGTGACCTTGTTGCGATCCATGGAGAAGTTGACGCCGGTCTTCCACTGGAAGTCTTTCGTGGAGATATTGACGGTATTGACGGTTACGCCAAAACCTTTATTCTCCATGCCGCCATAGTTTTCGATGGGCCAGCTGAGCTGACCGCCGTAGCCGCCGCTGAGATAACCGCCGAGATAGCTGGGACCCGAGGCGGGGAGGATGAGGTTGGAGATCTTCTTTTGATAGGCATCGGCGATGATCTCGACGCGGTTGTTGAAGAGATGGGCGTCGAAGCCGACGTTGCCCGCCTTGTCCTGTTCCCATTTGAGATTCGCGTTGGGATAGTTACCGGGGAGGAAGCCGCCGCCCCATACGGTGATCGAGGCGTAGAGATTGGAGTAGATGGCGCCTCCGGGACCTGCATTACCCGAGATGCCATATTCGCCGCGCAGTTTCAGGTCGTTGAGCCAGGAGATCCCCTGCATGAACTTCTCGTCGGATATCTTCCAGGCGAGGGAGGCCGCGGGGAAGGTGCCGAAGCGGTTATTGGGACCGAAGTTCGAGCTGCCGTCATGTCTTACGACCACCTGAGCGATGTATTTATTGTCATATGTGTAGTTGGCACGGGCAAAATAGGATTCCTGGGAACCGTCGCCGCGGGAGCTGCTCGGGTTGGAGACGACCGTGCTGGCGACACTGAGCTCCTGCACCGTGTTGGTCGTATACCCCTGGCCGTTGGCGGAGAGGCTTTGATAGGCATATTGCTGGGCTTCGTGGCCGGCCATGATCGATGCGGCGTGTTTCCCAAGCGTCCAGTCGTATTGGATGCGCGTATTGAGGGAGGCCCACCAGTTGTTGGCGCTGTTACGGCTGCCCGTGGTGTTGGGGTTCACATAGGCGCCGATGGTATAAGAAGGATTGAACGTGTACCCATTATTAAAGGTATAGTTGCCGTTGACCTCAGTGTGCCAGAGCAACCCTTTTATCGGGGTGATATCGAGGTTGAGGCCGCCGATGGCGCCGAAGGAGGTGTTGTAATTGTTATTGAGATTGGCCAGCGCCACGGGGTTGGTGGCGGAGTACTGTGCCTGTGCGGCGGAAGGTCCACCGAAGGTGCCGTCGGGGTTCTTTACCGGGATGGTGGGGTTCTGGCTGAGGGCGACATTGACGATATTCGCCTGGAAGATGTTCACCTTTTCTTTTGTGTCGAAGATGTTGAGATTGGTGCTGATCTTTAGCCATTTACTCGCCTGGTTAGCCAGGTTGAACCGGAGAGAGCCGCGCTGGAAACCGGAGCCGATGGCGATCCCGTTTTGGTTGGTGTATTCCCCGGAGAGATAGAAGGTGGTGCGATCGGTGCCGCCGCTGACGGCGAGCGAATGTTTTTGCATCCAGGTATTCTGGAAGAGGGCGTGCTGCCAGTCGGTGCCGGGGCCGAGCAGGGAAGGATCGCTGAGTTCATCGGGTTCCTTGGGGACCAGGCCAAGATTCTCCAGTTTCTGGACGTAGACGGCATAATCCCGGAGATTCATCACCGGTTGGTTCTTTGGCCGGGTTTGGAGGCTTTGGAGTTCGTTGACGGTGACCCGGGTATTACCGGCCTTTCCCTGTTTGGTCGTGATCATGATGACTCCGTTGGCGCCGGCCGCGCCGTAGATGGAGGTGGCGGCGGGTCCTTCGAGGACGCTGATATTCTCGATGTCATCCGGGTTCAACCCCTGGAGTTCGTTGGCGAGGTTGGGAGTCGAGTTGTAGGCCCCGCCGGTGGGCAGGCTGGGGCGGATCTGGACCCCGTCGATGACGTATAATGGCTGGTAGTTGCCGGTGACGGTGCTGACCCCGCGGATGATAACGGAGGCGCCTGCGCCGGGCTGACCGCTGGTCTGGCTGACATAGACATTGGCGGCCTTGCCCTGGAGAGCCTCGTCGAGGGTGACGTTGACGGTTCTATCGAGATCGGCCGCGGAGATCGTCCCGACGGCGGCGCTCATATCGGATTTCTTCATCCGGCCGTAGCCGACGACGACCACGTCGTTTAGGCTGCTATAGTCCTGGTTTAGAGAGATGTTGAGCGTGGCGGATGTACCTACCCGGACCTCCTTTGCCACATAACCGACGGTCGAGATCACCAGCACCTCGTTTGGCGCCACCGTGATGGTAAAATTACCGTCGGCGTCGGTCTGAACGGAATTTTTTGTCCCTTTTACTGTAATGGAGGCGCCGGGAACGGACGCTCCGCTTGACTGGGCGGAGACCCTACCGGTGAGGCGGTGAGCCGGAGGCTGGGCGGCCAGTGGGAGAGAGAGAATGAGGGCCACTGAAAGCAATCCCAGGATAGTTTTGGTTAGTTTTGGCGACATAATGCAATCGGTTTATTTTTTCACGATAAAAGTAGGGTTCCCGGGCTGGAAGGATGGGTATGAAATCGGTTAAAATAGGGGCTAAAATGTTTATATTTGTTAGTGACGACTGCTTTTTATGCCAAACCTGAAGTGCTTACTATGCTTTTTCTTCCTGTTTGCTGCGGGCGGACTTTTGGGTCAACCGCAGGAGTATCTTTTCTCTCATCTTACCGTTACGGGAGGACTTTCCAATAATCATATCACGGGGATCTATAAGGACGCGCGGGGGTTCATGTGGTTCGGGACCGTTTCGGGGCTGAACCGGTATGACGGCTATCAGTTCCGGCAGTACCGGCACGATCCGCGGGACCGGTGGTCGATCGCCGATAATTATATTGAACAAATATTCGAGGGCCCGGGGGGAAAGATGTGGGTGGAATCGAGGACGGGGCGGTTTAATCTCTATGATTATGACCTGGACCGGTTTGACGTGGACTTTGGAAGTTATCTGCGGCAGTTGGGGTTGCCGGCCTTTCAACTGGTGACGGTGGTCGCCTCGCCGGCCTCGAAGGGGTATTGGTTTATTTATAAGGACAGCGGGGTCTACCATTATTTACCGGATGGGAAGATCGTTGCCTTGCGGCCGGGTAAAGATGGCGAAGCGGGGGCCGGTTTGGCGGCAAGCCCGGTGGCGACGGCGCGGGAGGACGGCAACGGAGACTGTTGGGTGTTGCACCAGGACGGCATCCTGGAGCTGATCGATGGGCGGCTGGGACGGGTCCGGTTTCGCAGTGACGCGTTACAGAAGGATTTTGGCAAGGCCCTGATCCAGTCCAGTTTGTTTATCGATGGGCAGAACGACCTGTGGATCTGTTCGAACGGGGTTTTCAAAGGGGTTTATTTCTTTCACCCGCCGACCGGGGAATGGCGGCATCTGGCGTTGGATGCCGGGGAACGGGTGCTCAACAGCAATATCGTGCTGACGGCTCTACAGGACCGAAACGGGGCCATCTGGCTGGCGACCGATCATGGCGGGGTGGATATCGTAGATAAGAAAAGCTTTTCGGTACGATTCGTAAGTCATATCGAGGATGACGGGAAGAGTCTTGCGGACAACAGTATTACTTCCCTTTACCGGGATGGGATGACGGGAACGGTGTGGATCGGCACTTACAAGGCCGGGCTAAGCTATTATCATCCAACCGATCTGCATTTTCCACAATACCGGCACGAACCGCGGAAGGCGGGCACCCTACCCTATGATGATGTCAACAGTTTTGTCGAGGATGGACAGGGGAATATCTGGATTGGCGGGAACGGGGGCGGCCTGGTGTATTTTGACCGGAAGAGGAACAGCTTCCGGCAATGGCTGCATGACGCGCATGATTACAATAGTTTGTGCAGCAATATCATTGTGAGCCTGATGCTGGACCGGGACGGCAAGCTTTGGATCGGAACTTATTTCGGCGGACTGGATTGTTTTGACGGCAAGCGGTTCATCCATTACCGGCATCGGGACGATGACCCCGCGAGCCTGGCCGATGACCGGGTCATGTGTCTTTGCGAGGACCTGGACCGGCAGATCTGGGTGGGGACACTGGCCGGGGGACTGGACCGGCTGGACCGGCGAAACAAACGTTTCTTTCATTATAAGAGCACCTTACCCAACTCGATCCGCAACGATTATATCTCATCGATCATCGCCGACGGCGAGGGGAATGTCTGGGCGGGCACGGGCTACGGGGTAGAGTTTATCGAACGGAATACAGGAGCGATCCGGCATTTTATCCCCGATGCCAGCCGGCTGAGCAGTAACAATGTAACCTGGCTTTTCCTTGACAGCCGCAAGAAGCTGTGGGCGGGGACCAGGGAGGGGCTGGATGTGCTGAGTGCCGACGGAAAGACCTTTCAATCTTTTACCACGGAGGACGGATTGCCGGACAATGCGGTACGCTATATCGCGGAAGACAGTCTGCACCGGCTTTGGATCAGTACGGCGAACGGGCTTTCGCGGATAACGGTGGTCGCACTGCCGGACCGGGCGGGTCTGACCATCCGCTGCCGGAATTTTCATGAGCCCGATGGATTACAGGGCCGGGAGTTCAATGAGCGGGCGGGGCTGGCGACCCGGGATGGGCATCTTCTCTTCGGCGGGCCGAACGGCTTTAACATGTTCCGGCCGGGGGATATCCAGCCGGAGCGAAAGACGCCGCCGATCCTGCTGACGGGATTGGACATCTTCGACAAGAGCGTGCATGTCGGGGATACGATGAACGGGCATGTCATCCTGACCAAAACGCTTTCGGAGACCGGAGAGATCCGGCTTCGGCATAAGGAGAATATTTTCTCCCTCGAGTTTGCCTCGCTTGGCTATATCCCCAATGCCACCAACAAATATGCTTATACGCTGGAGGGGTTCAACCATAACTGGCTGATCACGGATGGGAAGATCCGCAAGGCTACCTATACGAACCTGGATGCGGGGGAATATTTTTTCAAGGTGAAGGCTGCGGATGCGGATGGAGAATGGTATGACCGGGAGGCCAGACTGAAGATCGTTGTGCTGCCGCCCTGGTGGAAAACGCCTTTCGCCTATACGCTGTATGTCTTGTTGCTTGCCGCCAGCCTGTTTATCGCCCGGCAGATGGTGGTACAGCGGGCGAGGATGCGGTTTGCGCTGGAGAATGAGCGGCGGGAGACCCGGCGGATGCATGAGATGGATCTGATGAAGATCCGCTTCTTTACGAATATGAGTCATGAGCTGCGGACGCCGTTGACGCTGATCCTTGCGCCGGTGGACAAGCTGTTGGATCACGGGTCTTCGACCGACCCGCGGCGGCAGTATGAGATGATCCGGCGGAATGCGAAGCGGCTTTTGCATTTAGTGAATCAGCTGCTCGATTTCAGGAAGATGGAGGCGCGCGAGCTGAAGCTTCATTTGCGCGAGGGGGATGTGGTCCGTTTCGTACGGGAGACCGCACATAGTTTTGTGGATCTGGCCGAGAAAAAGAATATCTCGTTTGTCTATGATGCGGGGGATTGCCGGTCGCTTATCGCGAGGTTTGATCCCGACAAGCTGGAAAGGATCTTATTCAATTTATTATCCAATGCTTTCAAGTTCACGCCGGAGAATGGGTCGGTGCGGGTATTGGTGACGGTAGAGCGGCGTGAGGAGGAGAATGTGCTTTTGGCCATCAGTATCCGGGATACGGGGATCGGGATCGCGCCGGACAAGCAGGAGAAGATCTTCGAGCGGTTTTTCCAGAACGAGATCCCGGAGACGCTGATCAACCAGGGCAGCGGGATCGGGTTATCGATCACGCAGGAATTCGTGCGGATGCATGGGGGGCGGTTGTCCGTGGAGAGTGCGGTGAATGCCGGTTCCTGTTTTCGGGTAGAGCTGCCGTTGAGGGAGCTGCCGATGAGGGAACTGCCGCCGGTGACGTTACCGAAGGATGCGGGAGCGCTGGAGCTGTCGGCCGAAGGGATGGTCGTCGTGGGTGAGGGACCGGATGACCTTACCGGTGAGTTCGGGGAAGATGAGGCGCTGGAGGATGAGACGGCGGCGGGGATGGACTTGCAGGGGCCGCCGGCGAGGGCGCCGAAGGATGCGCCGACGATACTCATCGTGGAGGATAATGAAGATTTCCGGTTTTATCTGAAGGATAACCTGCGGGCGCATTATAAGGTGATCGAGGCTTCGGATGGGAAGGAGGGGTGGCGCAAGGTGTTGTCGGCGCATCCGCAGCTGGTGGTCAGCGATATCAGCATGCCGCATATGGATGGGATCCAGCTGTGCCGGAAGATCCGGACGGATGAGCGGACGAAGCAGATACCGGTGATCCTGCTGACGGCAATGGCCGGCGAGTCAGGGGTCCTGCAGGGATTGCAGACGGGGGCGGCGGATTATATCACGAAGCCGTTCAATTTCGAGGTGTTGCTGTCGAAGATGCGCAACATCGTCGAGTACAATGAGACGGTGAAGAAGACCTATCAGCGGCAGGTGCAGGCGGGTCCGGCGCCGGTGGAGGTCACCTCGGAGGACGATGTATTCCTGCGGGAATTACTGGGTTATATCGAGGCGGAGATGGGGAATGCGGAGTTGTCGGTGGGTGAGCTTTGCCAGAAGTTTCATGCGAGCCGAAGCACGTTCTACAAGCGGCTTTTACTGCTGACGGGGAAGACGCCGGTCGAACTGATCCGGCATATCCGGCTGAAGCGGGCGGCGGAGCTGCTGGAGAAAAGCCAGCTGACGGTGGCGGAGGTGGCGTATACGGTGGGCTTCAATAATCCGAAATATTTTACGCAGTATTTCAAGGAAGAGTTTGGGTGTATTCCCACGGCATGGAGGAAGGAGAAGGCGCGATAGGCTGCCGCAGTATCCGCCATGCCGACACGAAAAGCCCGCCGGGACTACCGGCGGGCTAATACATTCACTGTTAGGGCATTTTGTAACACAGTGGTTTCCACGGTTTGGATCGGGTTTCAAGGGGTTTGGATCTCACTTTGGTTTTTCAGGACACGGATCAGGGTACGGTTCATCGGAATTGGACTTGGATTTGGACCAGGGTACGGTTGGTTGCTTTTGACACTGTAAAGATGCATCGAAACGGGGGCGTGTTCCAACAAATCGGTGAGTCGATTTTGGGTGCTGATCGGTAAACTTAACGGGCATTAGGAACTTGTACTTAGTCCTGAGTAGTTCCCGAAGCATAAATCGTAGATTAACGAATGGCTTTCCCCACTTAAATTTCCATTTCCAGTTAATTATCCTTTTCCTTTTAAAGGATGAGGGTCTGCTCTTCGTCGTAGCTTCTTGTCCGGAATCGCAAGGCCAGCAGGATATTGGTGATGCCGGTAATGATCAGGGCCAATGCCGTCCAGGTCACGATGGTAAGGTAGCCCAGTTGTGGGAATTTGATGATGAAAAGCGCGAACAGGGCGATGAAGATGCCGCCGGCAAGGAACCAGCTCCAGGCGGCGAAGGCAAAATGGCGGAGCGTAAATGCGTAGAGGATGACGGAGAGGCCTCTTAGCAGGATCCAGAAGCCCACGAGGAACGGGAGGACGACGAGTGTGATGTCGGGGTAAGGCAGGAGGATGCCGCCGATGAGCAGATCGATGAAGCCGATGAGCAGGTGCCAGCTCCAATGCGGGAGGGTGCGGTTATAGAGCGCGAAGACGATATGGCTGATGCCCTGGAGGATGATTATGATGCCGAGGGCGAGGCCGATGGTTATGGTGGTGAGCACGGGATGGAAAAAGGCGGCACAGCCTGCGAGGATGAGCAGGATGCCGGTCAGGAGGAATACCCAGCCGTTACGGAGGCTTCTTTTTGGCAGGGCCATAGAGGTGTTTTATATAAGAAGGCAAAGCTTATGCCATTGGTTACTCCCAGGAAAGCATGATCTTTCCGGTATGCTGACCGGCGGCCATCAGCCGGTGCGCTTCGGCAGCTTCTGAATAAGGAAAGGTACGATAAATTAGCGCTTTGTAGCCGCCGGCGGCGAAGAGCGGCAAGACGTTTTCCCGCAGTTCGGCGGAGAGGGCTTTTCGCCAGGCGTAGTCGCGGCTGCGGAGAGTGCTACCGGTGATGACAAGCCGCTTGACCATCAGCTGATGGAGATTGATGTTAGGGGTGTTGCCGGCCACGGAGTTGATGTAAACGAGGCGGCCCTCCTCACGAAGGATGCGGATATTCTTTTGCAGGTAATCGCCGCCGACCATATCGAGGATGACGTCGATGCCGACCCCTTTCAGTTCTTCCCCAAAATCTTCGGTTTTGTAGTTGATGACGCGATGGGCCCCGAGGCTGAGGCAGATGCGGCCCTTTTCTTCCGAACCGACGGTGGTATAGACCGTGGCGCCGAAGGCTTTGGCAAGCTGGATGGCGGCGGTGCCGATGCCGCTGTTTCCGCCGTGAACGAGGAAATTCTCTCCGGCCCGCAGGGCGCCGCGCTGAAACACATTGGACCAGACGGTGGAAATGGCTTCGGGGAGGGCGGCGGCTTCCAGAAAATTGAAGTTGGGGGGTATCGGCAGGCATTGGCCTTCGCGGGCGATGGCATATTGGGCATAGCCGCCACCGGCGATGAGGGCGCAGACCTTGTCCCCGGGTTTCCAGGCGGTGACGGCCGGGCCGCAGCTTTTGACGATACCGGAGACTTCGAGACCGGGGATATCGGCGGGAACGCCCGGGGGCGCCGGATAGTTGCCCTCGCGCTGGATCAGGTCGGCCCGGTTTAGCCCCGAGGCTTTTACTTCAATGAGCACCTCGTCGCCGGTGGGCGCCGGGTCTTCGCGGTCCTGCACCTGAAGCACATCGGGGCCGCCGGGTTTGGTGATAACAATTGCTTTCATCAAATGACCTTAACATTCGAATTTCCATTATGTTTGTTTAACAAAAAGACTTGCTTTATGACAACCAGAAGAAATTTCCTCAAACAATCCGGCCTGGCAGCCCTTGCCGGGCTTGCGCTGCCCAAACTGGGACAAGCCGCTTTCTCCCCTTATTTTCCTGCCATGCCACCCGCAGGATTGCAACTTTATACACTCGGCGGCCTGATGGTCAATGACCCGATCAATGCGCTGAAGGAAGTGGCGGCCATCGGCTATAAAGAGGTGGAGAGCGCCGGTAGTGAGAAGGGAAATTTCTATGGATATCAACCGAAGGAACTGGCAAAGATCATCAGGGATCAGGGTATGCATTGGCGGAGCGCCCATGTGGGCGGAGCGCCGTTCAGTCCCGGGCAGATGATGAAGATGGCGAAGACCGCGCAGGACTCGGCAAGGATAAAGGCGATGGTCGAAAGAAATAAGAACCGGCCGAAGGCGCTCAACCTGAAGGAAAACTACCAGGAGCTGGCCGACAAGGCGGCGGAGGGAGGCTTGAGCTATCTGGTCTGTTCCAGTATTCCGGTGAATACCCTGGATGAGATAAAGATCGCGGCAGAGGTGTTCAGCAAGACCGGGGCGGCCTGTAAGAAAGTGGGGGTGCAGTTCGCGTATCATAACCATACCACGGAATTCGACCTGGTTGAGGGACACCGGCCATTTGATTATATTCTTTCGAACACGGATAAGAATGAGGTGAAAATGGAGCTCGACCTGGCCTGGGCCACCAAGGCGGGGCAGGATCCGCTCGAATTGTTCAAACAGCATCCGGGGCGGTTCCCGCTGTGGCATGTGAAGGACCTGAATAAAGACACCAAACAACCGACGGAAGTGGGCAACGGCTATATCGATTTCAAGCGCATCTTCGAGCATGCGAAGGATTCGGGGATGAAATACTTCTTCGTAGAGCAGGACGGGGCGCCAAAGCCGCTGGAAAATATAAAGACCAGCTTTCAGAATCTGCAGAAAATAGCGGTATAAGACCCGGGTTCGCCCATAGGGGGTTTCCCGTATTTTTCAGGCAATATCCGATTATTTTACCCGTTGTATACGCGGATATCGTTTCTTTATCCGTCATCCAGTGCGTGTATTCCATTGTCCTGACGAGCATGTAAAACAAGCTGACCCGGTCCACTGAGACCAGTCCATCTTCGTCGCTACCATAATGGGGGATACCGTTGAATCCGTACCGGGCACCATTCCTTATGAAAAACCGCGCGCAGTAGACCCTGACCAAAAGTTATTTTACTATGCATACCGGTTTTTAGCAAGCCGGCTCATTCAAAATGGGCCGGTTTTTTTTGGCTCAAAATAAATTTGCAAGCAAATGCTTGCGCATGTATATTTGCAAGAACATACTTGCATATTATGGATTACCGAAGAGATGTCTTTCATGCCATTGCGGACCCGACCCGGCGGGAGATCATTGGCTTACTGGCCAGGAGCCCGCTCAACCTGAATGCCATTGCGGAGAATTTCGATGTCAGCCGCCAGGCGGTTTCGCTGCACGTCAAGGTGCTTATCGAATGCGGGTTGATCGAGATCACCAAACAAGGGCGGGAGCGCCATTGTGCGGCAAGGCTTAGCCGGCTCAACGAGGTTTCTGTCTGGATCGAACAATATAAAAAGCATTTCGAGGAGAAGCTGGATACGCTTGATTCCTATTTACAAACATTAAAACAAAAAGACAAGCATGCCAAACGAAAGAAATAGTTCTACTGCCGACAGGGAGCTTGTGATCGACCGGCTCCTCAATGCGCCGGTGGCCCTTGTGTGGGAAGCCTGGAGCCGGCCCGAGCATATCAGTCACTGGTGGGGGCCGAAAGGATTTACCACTACCATGCATCTCATGGAATTCCGGCCCGGGGGACGCTGGGAGTTTATTCTTCATGGCCCGGACGGCACCGACTACGATAATAAGAGTGTGTTCCTGGAGATCGTTCCGGCCCGGAAGATCGTGTATGAGCATACCTCGTGGCCGCATATCATCGCCACCATCGAGTTCCTGGACAAGGGAGAATCGACTTCGCTTCGCTGGCATATGCTCTTCGATTCGCCTGAGGAGCTGACAAAAGTTGCACAGATGCATAAGGCCGCCGAGGGATTGAAGCAAAATATGGAGCGGCTTATCGCGTATTTGCCAACGATAGAGCCTGTATCCGGATCGGCGGCTGTCAATGGGATAAAGATGTATTACGAACGGCATGGGAAAGGCGGGGTGCCGCTGGTGCTATTGCACGGGGGTGGATCGACCATCGAGTCCAGTTTTAGTCAATTGTTGCCCTTGTTTGCGCGGCAGGGGGAAGTGATCGCCGTCGAGTTGCAGGCACATGGCCGCACGACAGACCGGCCGGAGCCGGAATCTTTCGAGCAGGACGCCGACGATGTGGCGGCGCTGCTGCGTCACCTGCATATTCCCAAAGCGAATCTCTTCGGATTCAGCAATGGGGGGACCACTGTGCTGCAACTGGCGATCCGGCATCCTGAGCTGGTCAATAAGCTGGTGAGTCTTTCGGGCGCCTATCAGCGGGAGGGATTTGTTCCCGGGTTCTTTGAAGGGTTTCCAGGCGCGACACTGGAATCGATGCCCGAGCCACTGCGCTCGGCATTTCTAAAAGTGACCCCGGACCAACAGCGGCTTCAGACGATGTTTGAAAAGGACGTGGCCCGGATGATGAACTTTACCGATGTAAAAGAGGAGACGCTGCGCAAGATCCAGGCGCCTGCCCTGCTGATGTCGTCCGATAAGGATGTGATAATACCTGAACATACTATGAAAATGGCGCGGGTGATCCCCAGGGGCCAGCTGGTGATCCTGCCCGGGGTGCATGGAGAATGTATCGGGGAGGTCGCGGCGGACCGGCCCGGCAATCCGTTCCCCGGCATTACGGCTAGCCTGGTCGGGGAGTTTCTGCGGGGATAAGGGGTACTGACCAGCACTGGGTTTTTGTCTTCACCGTCGCATCGCCGCCATTCGCCGGTCCTCCCCCACCCCTCGCCTTTTTCCGGTTGTACCGGCCTATTGCACGGGCTAGCTTCGTGGTATGAAAACGAAAAAGATCCTGATCTCCGGCGCGAGTATTGCCGGTCCGGCATTGGCCTTTTGGCTAAATCGCTATGGCTTTGAAACGACGATCATCGAACGGGCGCCGGTGCTTCGCCCCGGCGGCTATGCCGTGGATTTCCGCGGAGCGGCCATGGAGGTGCTAAAGCGGATGGAGCTGCTGGAAAGCATCCGCCGGTTCGAGACCAGGGCAGGAACGATCACGATGGTCGATGCGTTCAATAATAAGCTGGCCAGTATGCCGGATGGGTTTACCAGCGGGGAACTGGAGATCCTGCGTGGAGACCTGGCGAGGGTACTTTTCGAGGTGACGCAGTACGATACCGAATATATCTTCAACGATTCGATCACGAAGATGCGGGAGGATGAGGAAGGAGTGGAGGTAGAGTTCTTCCGCGGTGCACCGCAGCGGTTCGACCTGGTGATCGGCGCGGATGGGTTGCATTCGAATGTGCGCCGGATCGCTTTTGGCGAGGAGAGCCAGTTCGTGCGCGATCTGGGTCTGTATGTCGCAGTATTTACGATCCCGAATTTTATGAACCTGGGGATGAATGGGCTTTACTATGGCGAGGTCGGCAGGCGGGTGGGCATTTTCGGGGCAAAGAAAGGCACGGCGGCAATGGCTTCGTTCTTTTTTGCGTCCGACCCGCTGACCTATGACCGGCGGGATACGATGGCGCAAAAGGAGATCTTACGCAAACGGTTTAAGGACATGGGCTGGCAGGTACCGCGGTTGCTTCATTTGATGGACAGTGCGCCCGATCTTTATTTCGACTCGGTGAGCCAGGTGATGATGGACCGGTGGTCGAAGGGCCGGGTTGCGCTGACCGGCGATGCAGCGCATTGCGCTTCGCCGGCCTCGGGGATGGGGACGAGTCTTGCGGTGATTGGCGCCTATGTGCTGGCCGGCGAATTCAAACGGGCGAACGGCGATCATGTGGCAGCCTTTGACCGATATGAAGCGGCGATGCGCGGGATCGTGCACCGAAGTCAGAAGATGGCCAATGGGGCGAGCTGGTTTGTTCCCAACAGCCGGTTCAAACTCTGGATGAGCCACCAGGTGTGGAAGGTCCTGCCCTATACCCCCTGGAAGAACATGATGATCGAGATGCCGGCGAAGGTCGCCAACTCGATCGAGCTTTGCGGTTATTAAGAGAATGATCGCTGAAAAAGCCCGCCGGTGTTCCGGCGGGCTAAGTTCATTGGTTTCCACGGGGATCTTGGGTTAAAAAGGGGCTGGACGTTGGATCTTTTAGCAACGGGTTGTAAGGGTCGGGGCTTCGGGTACGGAAGGGTTAGGGTGTTTTGCTTTTGACCACACAAAGATGCGCCGGGAGATGGCCGGGACCTAATCTTTCGAGACCCGGTTTCTCCAATTCATCAATAACTTCAATCGCCAATAAGAAGGAATACCTACCTCCGAGTACTACCCGAAGCGGGGATCGTAACTATACGATGGCTTTGCGATACCACTCCTCACATTGGGGTGCCAATTCCCCAGACGCTGTCGGGGAGACAGCGGATAAATTATGATTTTCAATACTATAGAGATAAAACCATGCCAGCCGGCGGAGAAAAAGGGCGGCTTGTTTTTTGAACATCCACAGCAGGCCCTGAATACAAGCATTGCTCATGAACTGCATACCCCGTTATTTCCTTTGTCTTTTGCTGCCGATTGCCGCCCGGGCGCAGGCAGATACAATTCCCGAGGTGAATAAGCTGATGGGGCTCAGCCTCGAACAGCTGATGAACATCAAGGTAGTGACCGCTTCCGGCTTCTCGCAAACAGCGGCGCAGGCACCCTCCACGATAACGGTCATCACCTCGCAGCAGATAAAAGTGCGAGGGTACGAGCAGCTGGAAGATGCGCTGCGGGATGTACCCGGCATCGATATGATCCATATCAACGGATATGCCCCAACGCTGATCTATTTCCGTGGGATGTTCGGAGCCGAGAACCTGCGGGCGCTTTTGATGATCGACGGGATCGCCGAGAACAATATCATCGGCAGCAACGATATGGCCGGTCCGGCCTATAGTCTGCACGATGTCGACCACATCGAGATCATCTGGGGTCCTGTATCGGCGATCTATGGCGCCAATGCATTCGGCGGAGTGATCAATATCATTACCAAAAAGGGGCAGCAGATCAACGGGTTTCATGCGGAGCAGGGATTCGGAAGCTTTAACACCCTGTTCGAAAAGGTGAGTCTTGGCGTGAAGCAGGGCAACTGGGAGATCGCCGCCTCGGGAACGCTGTATAACTCGGCCGGTCCGGTCTTCACCAACCGGGATCCGGACTATTCGGGGTCCTATATCAAAAATGCCTATGGGCTGAGAGGTGCCATCAGCTATTATGGAGGACGAACGGTGACTACGCTGGGGTACCGGGAGTACCGGACACCGATGGGTTGGGGAACCTATTCCAACAGTCCGACTACCTATCTCGGGCTACCGCCGCAGGGCAACGGTAATTCGGGTTTGGTGGGCATCTTGTCGAGCAATATCCGCGGGGAGCAGTCGGGGCTCGATGATGCTTTTTTGCGAACGCTTTATCTCCAAACCGCGGTGAAGGCCAACGACCGGCTAAATCTTTTTGGCCGGATGGTCTACCGGGAGACCGGCACAGGAGAAGACAGCTATGTTTATGTCACTACAGACGGATCGCATCTGATCCGGGCAAAGATCGCAACCTGGAGTAACCGGATCTCCGGCGAGGCCGCCGCCAATTATCAAATAGCCGATAATCAAAAGCTGTCCGGGGGCATCCAGCTATACCAGGACAACGTGGAAAAGGGAAGCCGGGCCTCCACTTTTGATCCGACAGAATATGTTGTAGACGGGAAGGACACCGTTACGAATCTGCGGTCGACCTATCTGCCGCGCGTTTATGACATCCGCAACAATTTCGGCAGCTATCTTCAATATGTGCTCGAAGCGCCTTTCCTGAACAGGACGACGGTCACGGCCGGGCTGCGATATGACTACAACAGTTATTTCGGGTCGACTGTCAGTCCGCGGGTGGCCATCGTTGATGAAGCATCGGATAAGCTGACGTTCAAGCTGCAATACGGGCATGCGTTTCGCGCGCCGACCAACCTGGAGATCTACCAGACCGGGCGCAACTTCAAGTTGACGACGGAAAAGATCGTTAGCTATGAGGCGAATATGATCTATGCCTTTTCCGGGCTTGTCAGCGCTCAGCTCAACGCCTTCCACAACGATCTGTCGGACGTTATCATCCTCTCCAATCTCTCGGGACTCAACCCCAACAAGAACCCCGGAGTCATCCATGTCACGGGATTCGAGGCCGTGTTCAATATCAAGCCGTCAACCCTATTCTCTGCGTTTGCCAATTTCACCTACCAGGACGCAATGAGCACGAATCTGACGACGGACGCTTCCGGCAAAACGCCGGGTGTGGCAACGGTGAAAGGAAATCTGGGGATCACCGGTTATGCTACCGATGTATTCAGTGTTACGCTTTCGGGCAACTGGGTGGGACAGCGGATCTCACCGAAGACCGATCCTTATGGACCGGTAGCCGGATATTTCTTAACGAATCTGGTGCTGAGTACAGGAAAGATATTCGACAAACGGATCAGCGCCAGCGTAGCCGTCCACAATCTTTTCAACACCCGATGGCTGGACCCGGGGTTTCGGACGGCCGACGGAGTTTTGTACTCGACGGTTTTGGAACAACCCCGGCGGACCGGAACATTTAAAATCTCCATCACGCTATAGATTACCGGCATTGCGCGCTTCCATTCACTATACAACCTTTATCATCGCCGCAGCGTTCGTTCTCTTTGGAGGGAGGGCAGCGGCACAGCAAGGGGAAACCGAGCCCAATCTCAAGGCGGCCTATATCTACAACTTCACCCTGTATATCAACTGGGAGGTCGACGGGGATGGGGAGGATTTTATTATCGGGGAGATGGGTTATTCGAATCTCGATTCGGCGTTGGGGACCATTGCGAGGAATTACCTGGTGAACAACCGGCGGATCGTTCTGCGGCATTTCAGGAGGCCGGAGGATATCGACTACTGTCAGGTGCTTTTTATCCCGGCAGGATATGGATTTCCGCTGCGTTCCATTCTTGGAAGACTGGGGAAGGGGGTGCTCACCGTCGGGGAGCGAAAAGGGTACGCCAGGGATGGTGTGGCTCTGAACTTCGTGGTGGTCAACGAGAAACTGAAATTCGAGGCCAATGAGAAAGCGATGAACAAAATGGGATTGAAAGCGAGCAGTCAGCTGCTGAAGCTGGCCATCCTCGTCAATTAAACGACACGTGAAGAGCATAAGAGACATATCGATAAGAAACAAGCTGATCCTGATGCAGGTGTTCACCAGCGTGCTCGTACTGGGCATTGTCTTCTGGACCTTCATCGTCACGGAGATCGGCGCTTATAAGAAACGAAAGGCGGAGAACATCACCAGTCTGGCGCAAGTGATCGCGGCCAATTCCATTTCCATGTTGCAATTCCAGGACAATGATGCGGCAGCGAAGATGCTGGGGGAATTGCAGAGTGTGACGCCGGATATCGCGGACGCGGCCATCCTCGATAAGAAGGGACAGATCTTCGCCAGCCGCCTTCGCCGGCCCGGAGATTCCGCCGACCTGGGAAAGACGATCCCGGACGAAGGGTTTCTTTTCTCGAAGGGGAGACTGATCGTCACCTATCCGATCCGCAGCAACGGGGAGTTGCTGGGCAAGATCGTGCTGTCGGCACAGCTGTCCGATCTGGAAGCGATGAAACGATCGTTGATGAGCATGGCGCTGATCCTTGCGGCAATCGCCATCGTTGCTTCTTTCCTTATCGCAAGGCTTGTCCAGGCGAGTCTTTCGTCCCGGCTGGAACGGCTTGCGGACGTGATGACGGAAGTGAACGATTCGGGGAACTATTCGCGGTCGATCGAAGAAAGCGGAAAGGATGAGATCGGGACGCTGATCAAGATCTTCAACAACCTGCTGCTGAAAGTGAAGGAGAACGAACGCCGGAAGGATGAATTCATCGGCATCGCCAGTCATGAGCTAAGAACTCCCTTAACGAGCGTAAAGGGCTATCTCGAGATGCTGACGATGATGGAAACGGAACAGCCCAGGAAGCAAATGGTCGAACGGGCCTTTTCCAACACCCAAAAACTGGAAAAGCTGGTCCAGGAACTGCTCGATGTCAGCAAGCTGCAGGTAGGCCAGTTGCTGCTTCAGCTTTCGGTATTCGATCTGGGAGAACTGATCGAGGAAGCGGTCGCGTCGTTTCGCATCGTGAGCAGGAGCCATGCGATCGCCTTGGGTGGGCCGATCCCGCATGTGCGGGTGATCGCCGACCGGCAGCGGATCGACCAGGTGCTGGTCAATCTATTGTCCAATGCCGTGAAATACTCGCCCGGGGAAGAAGAGGTCGTAGTGAGCTATGAGCAGTCGCAGGAAGAGATCGTCATCGAGGTGCGCGATTTCGGCCCGGGAATCCCCGCCGGGGAAGAGCAGGTTATCTTTGAGCGATTCTATCGGTCGAAAGAAGTCTCCGAACATATTTCGGGTTTTGGTCTTGGGTTATATATCTGCCGGGATATCATTCAGCGTCACAACGGAAGGATCTGGGTCGAACGAAGAGTAAAGGGTTCCGCCTTCCTGTTTTCATTACCATTATTAAACTCTACAACATGAAGCGTGTTCTTGTCGTCGATGATGATCTGGACATTCTCGAGCTGGTGCAGATGGCGCTTAGCATGAACGGGTATACCGTACAGACTGTTTCCAAATGGGAGAGTATGGACGATACGATCCACAGTTTCCGGCCGCAGCTGGTACTGCTGGATGTTTCGCTCGGGACGGCGGATGGCCGGGACCTATGCAGGAAGATCAAGGCTTCGCCCGAGACCAGCAGTATTGCCGTTGTCCTTTTTTCGGCAAACATCGAGATGCAGAAGAGTGTTGGCGAGTGTAAGGCGAATTCTTTTCTTCCCAAGCCGTTCGATCTGCAGCGGCTGGTGAAGACGATCCGCGATGCGATGCCGGAGTAAGGTCCTATTTCCCTGCCCAGGCAAGGCCGTCGGGTACGCCGCCGACCTCGAGATGACCGGTGACTTCGAGTTTTGCCAGGTCGATGATGGCGATATAATTGTCCGCGGAGCAGGCTACGAATGCCCGGTTAGCGGCCGGGTCCATGAGGATGCCGGCGGCGCCGCGGCCTATTTTCAGCCGGCGGACCTCTTTGTGCGTGGCGGCGTCGATGACCGTCAGTTCGCCCGAGCTGAGGCTGGCCACGAATACCCGTTTGCCGTCGGGGGTAAACTTCAGGCGGTTGGCGCCTTTTACGTTCGCGTCGAGTTTTGCGGCGAGTTTTTTCGACCCCAGGTCGATGATGGAGATGGTCCCGTCTGTGCTGGCTGCCGTCCAGAGCATGGCGCCGTCGGGCGAGACGTCGAAACCTTCCGAGCCGCGGGCCGTAGGTACGATGGTCTGCCGCCATTCCTCACGGGCCGTCGCTCCGGGAGGGGCGCCCGGTCCGGGTTGCAAGCTGGTATCGGTCAGGATGCTGACGGTTCCCGAATTGACGTTTGTCGTGTATACTTTTTTCCCGTCGGCGGAGACGAAAATCATGTGCGTCCGATCTTCACCGGTACCCATGGCCCAGTCGAGCCTGCCCGAAGCCGGATCATAGCGGCCGACCGCCTTTGAGCCTTCCGCCGAGAACCAGACCTTTCCATTTACGAAGTCGATGCCATGCGGGCCGTAGAGCGGGCGGGTATCGATGGTTGGCAGCGCTTTTTGCGCAACGAGATCCAGCACGTTTATCTCATGCAGGCTGCCGCCGCCATAGATGCTGACATAGGCTCTTGTGCCGTCCGAAGAAGCGATGACCTCATGGGGGTCGGTGCCGACGGGGAGACGGGCGATGACCTTCAGGGTCGATGGGTCGACCAACGCCAGGGTGTGGTCGGCTTTTGACAGCGCGAGGAGCATCCGCTTCGGCGCCGGCTGGGCGCATGCCGCCATCAGCGTTAGTCCGGCAAGCAGGGTGGTTACAAGTCCTTTGATCCGGTGCATGGGGGTTGGTTTTATCAAATTTAGGCTTTTTCGACGGGAGGTTTTATCTTTTGAAGCAGCTGCGAAAGGGTCAATCCAAACAATACAAAGGTGACAAATACGAGATATCCCGGCTGGAGGGAGGTCCGGTTTGTTGCAATGCTGGAAAAGGCGCTGCTATGGATATTCAGATCGTTCATCTGGCTATTGAGAATGCCGTTGAAGCCGATATAGGACATGAAGATGGCGACCACCATCACATCGGCCATGCTCCATTTTCCTGAATGAAAGGCAAAATAGGCGACGGGACGGCTTTTTGTCCAATGCCCTTTTCCGCTGAGATAGAGGCCGGTGCACATCAGCTTTGCGACGGGGAAAACGATGCTGAAACAGAGGATCAGGATACCGACAAGGATCGAGTCATATTTGCCGGTGCGTAAAAGCAGGATCACAACGTCCAGGATGCTCTTGCTTTGAAAAAAGAGGACCTGGTCCTTGAAGGAAATGGTCTCTCCGATGAGCTGGAAATCGAGGGAGTCGATCCGGGCGTCGAGCTCGATCATGACGGAGGTGAGGCCGGTGAGCAGGAAGATCAGCGCCATCGCGATGGAAAGGATGTATAGGGTCGTGTAAAGCTGTTTCTGTCGCCGGAGGAGGTACCAGACTCCGAGAAGCGCCGCCAGCGAAGCCAGCATGATCCAGACGAAGGTCGTCATCTGCCGGTGGATGATCGTCAGCTGGCCGGCTGTTCGTTTGTTGAAATCATCCTGGTTATCCACCGAATAGTTCCTGAAGATGGAATCGGATCGCGTTTTCTGTTGGTTGAAGGCACTGTCATAGGTCTGTTCCCCGAGGTCCTGGAGTTTGTTCTTTGCCAGGTAGGAAAGCCGGGTCTTGCTGCGAGGGCGCATGACCTCAGCGATGATCTTTTTGGCAAAGGCCGGGGTTTCCTTGTGAAGGTTCGTCGGTTTGACAAAGGCATGAAAGGCCAGCTGGCGGATCTTGCCGCCCAGACTTTTCTGGGGCCGGCTGATGATGCTGTCCGCTTTGTCGATGAGGGCATTGAGGAGGGTTTCGACCTCTTTTTGCAGGGAATCCCGTTCGGCGGGAGTAAGATTGAAATTCTCTATCTGGTGGCCGACGGCATCGACGACAAGATCGCGCCACCTGCTTACCGACAGCAGGCCGTAGCTGACGTTGTTGATCGTGCTATAGTCGCGTTTGATCACCTTTTGCTGTTGGGAAAGCCGGTGCACCTGGAAACCGGAGAAGGCGGCTACCAGCAGGAGCAAGGTTACTCCGGCGATCAGGCCGCTGCGTTGAATGGCAAGCTTTTTCATCCCAATAGCTACTAAAAAGGTCATGCCAGCGTATTGGCCGATGGTTGGATGGTGGTTGGCGCGGCGATCCGGGCGTCTCGAAAACGGGTTAGCTGCGGCTAGCGGGAGTCTTTTTGCGGTTCGGCAGGGATCGTAAAATAGAATTGGGCGCCCTCGGCGGGTTTGCTTTGGACCCCGATGTCGCCACCGTGCCGGCGGATGATTCCGGCGGTGATGTATAAGCCGAGACCCAGCCCCGAGCGGGCGGTTGCGGAGTGATGTCTGGCCTGCACGAAGGGTTCGAAGATGCTTTCGATCATCGTTTCGGGTATGCCGATGCCCTGGTCTTTGACGGAAAAACCGACGCTGTCGCCGTTTCGCCAGGTGCCGGTGACGATCGGCATGCCGGCATCCGAGAATTTCATGGCATTGGAGAGAAGGTTGAGGAGGGCCTGCTGGATAAGTTCCTGGTCGGCGTATACCTTGCCTGTGGCCCCCTTCACGAAGTCGATCGTGTGGGTGCTGTCGGCGGCGCCGACGGCTTCGATACAACGCTGTACGAGGGCATCCCATTCGAACCAGGTGCGGTCGAGGACCAGCTGGTGTTCGGAGATGCGGGTCGTGTCCAGGAGTTGGCGTACCAGCTGAGAGAGCCGGTCTGCCTGGTAGACGAGGCGGTCGACGATGAGGGCTTCTTCTTCGGTAGACGGGCTGTCGGACAGTTGCCGCTGCAGCAGTTGTCCATAAGCTTTGATGCTTGTGACGGGGGTACGTAGTTCGTGGCTCGCGATGCCGATGAATTCATCCTTCTGGCGTTCGTGCCGTTTGATGGAGGTGATATCGTACAGGATGCCGACCAGATCGAGCCCGTTGCTGTTTAGCCGGTCGGTGACACAGCCGGAGGCGCAAACCCAGCGTTCCATGTCGTCCCGGACGATGCGGAACTCGGTGTGGAAAACACTCATCCGGCTCAGGGCCTGATCCATCGTTTCCCTGACACCGGCGCGATCATCCTCGTGGATCAGCCGGAAGAAATAATCGGGCGTGAGTTTTTCCGGGCGTTGCGACGCGGAGGGAAGCAGGTTTGCCCAGTCATTCCAGACCATTTCGCCGGTGGTGATATTCCAATCCCATACGGCCATTCCGGCGGTTTCGAGGGCCAGCCTGAACCGTTTTTCCGATGCCGGGTCTTCCCGCGCATCGGGTCGCCGCACCTCATCCGCGTCGATGGCCAGACCCAGCCAGCGTGCGGTCTCTTCTTCGGGATCGATATAATGGCAAAGCTTTATAAAGAACCGGTGATAGACACTATCGCCGTCCAGAATGCGCGCATGCAGTTCGGTCCATCCGCCCACCTGCATCGATTGGATGACGGCCATCAGGAGCCGGTCCTTGTCTTCGGGATGGATATGATCGGAGTAATAGTCCTGCCTGTCGGGATTATCGCCCGTCGTTCCGGTGTACCTCCGGTAGGTATCATTGTACCAGAGGATCTGACCGGCAGTATTTTGCACCCAAACCGGGCCGGGGAAGGTTTCAATGATGGATTGCAGGGGTATCAAGGATACAAAAGAAAGAAAAATATCAAAGCGGCGGGCATGAAAATCGCATGTATTTGTACAAATGTAGTTTATGAAAAAAAAACATTCTAAACAGAACGAGGTGCGCGAGGGTACACCCAATCGCGCCGAACGGCATCATGGCTCGACAACGCAGGGCGGATCGAATTTTGGTCAGGGATCGCTTCAGTTGGGAAAGGACGCCAATCGCCAGGGCAGTGAAGGGAATAGCGGATCGGATTACCGGAATGAGCAGAAATGGAATAACGAGGCGCTGAGAAAGGAGGATATGAAACAGCAAAAAACCAAATAGGATCTATTACAAAAATTTATAGTTATGCCAGAAAAGAAAACGATGGAACGCGCCGAACGCGACAAGCGGCAAGGTAAGTCCGCCAGCACCCAGGCTGGAGAGTTCGTGAACAAGCCCTGGCGATAGACTCGATCGGGAATATCCTCGTAGGTGATTACGGGAACGCCAGGGTCAGGAAGATTGGAACGGATGGCATCGTAAGTACCATAGCAGGATCAAGTGTTCATTCCCTGACAGATGGCCCGGTACCGCTAGCCAGATTTTATAGCCCATGGTCAATCGTAATTGGCAAAAGTGGGATCATTTATGTGGCAGATAGCAGAAATAACGTCATCAGAACAATAAGTTTTCAGTAAGGTCCGACTAGCACGATTATCATTTCAAAATAAGCACCGGCTCGACCGCATTCAGGACGATGGCCTGCGTGATATTCTGATGCGTCAGGTTATAGAAAAAACTGTGTTTGCGGGGCAGGGCGACGATCATCTCCACTTTGCGATCTTCGGCCGCCTGTAACACCTCCGCGAGGATATCTTTTTTTGTCGGGGTATAGGGAATATTCTCCAATTCACCGAAAAGCGGGCGGAGGGAGTCGCCGGGTTCCGCGGTGCCGGCTACCAGTACGGTCTTTAGCGGGTGATAGCGGGCCTGCGGCGGGATGACCAGGACCGGAACGGGGATCACCTTTGCCAATGGGATCACCTGGCGGCCGATGCTGCAGTCATCACCGACAGTCCGGCTGCTGCCGATGACCACCAGCGCGGGCGCTTCCGACTCCGCCTGATCGAGCACCGAACGCAGCAGGGGTTGGGTACCTACGGCGATCCGGACCGGGATCGTGGCGGGAAGTTGTTTTTCGATCTCGGTCTTCATTTCGACCAATTGCTGCATGAGATGTTCCATCCGGGTGCGGATATCTTCAGCACCCACCTGGATGAGGTCGGGGCTGGGAACGATCTGTTCGAACAGCGGTACAAAGCAATTCGACATCAGGATGATCTCCTCAAAGCCTTTATCACCTGCCAGTGAGGCGGCATAGGCCACGGCGTTTACCGAGGAGGCTGAAAAATCGACAAGAACCAATATTTTTTTCATAACTCATTCCTCCCCTGAATTTCTACTGGTCAACAAAAGCCGGTCGAGCGAAAAGGGCCCGGAGCCGATGATCAGGAAAAGAAACAACAAAGCCAGCACGAGGATGGAAAGCCAGAGCTCGGAGTTGATATAGGGCGCCGTAATATTTACAAAAAAAACCGCTGCAAATACAATCGGCAGCTGGAGCAAGGCCCAGAGCCGGGTATAAAGCCCGAGAAAGATCAGGCCGCCGCCGAGGACATGCATATAGGTGACATAATAAAGGATGGCGCTGATCGTCCCCGGAGAGCCGTTGATGGCGTGGCTATCGATGATCAGATAGCGGAGATAGCCGGCATTGTTGAAAAAAATGATCCCCTTGAAAAGCAGGAACAGGCCGAGGATCATGCGGATGATGTCGAGGATCTTGGGGTGATGCCGGTCGCCCCAGGCGCCGACTTTTTTTGCGATGTTCATAAAATCATATTTTCTTTTATAGAAAGCAGAAGGCTGGTCGCCTCTTTGAGGTGATCGTCAGGGATATTCCCCCTAACAACGCGATAGATATCATTGATCATTGGAGTGAACTTTTTTTTATATTCTTTTCCTTTTTTTGTCAGGGTGATGATCTTATTACGGCGGTCGCCGGGGTCTTCGCTGCGGGTCACAAGCCCCATTTCCACCAGACTGTCCAGCAACGGGGTAAGGCTGGCCTTGTGCTTTTGGATGGCATTGGCCACCTCCTGCTGATTGATCTGGTGTTTTTTCCACAGAACGATCAGCACCTGGAGCGCCTCATAGGTGATCTCCCGGTCATAAAGCTCCCGAAGTTTCTGCTGGGCGAGTTGCTTGATCGCCTGCCGGACACTGATTATCGCATCCACAAGATCGACAACGGCCGGTTCTTCACCGCTTTTTCTGGTCATGTCATAAAGTTAAGCATTTAATCGTTAAATATTTAACTATTCAGGGAAATTTCGGTAAAAAGAACTATCTTAAAGGACAAACTACTGCACATGAGACAACTTCCCATCGGATTGTTCTTCATTCTCCTGTTCTTCTCCACGGCCTATGGCCAGAGCTTTCGCGTGACGATCGCCCCGGGCCTGCACGGCGAGGTGCTGGAGGGGCGGCTTTTGTTGCTGATCGCCAACAACGATAAGGAGGAACCCCGCTTCCAGGTGAGTGACGGAGCGGGAACGCAGCTCGTCTTTGGGGTGGATGTGGACGGGTGGAAACCGGGTGAGGCCCAATGGATGGGTGTCAACGCCTTTGGCTATCCGCTGGAGCGGCTGGCGGACCTGCCCGCCGGCGACTATTATGTGCAGGCATTGCTGCACAAGTACGAGACTTTTCATCTGAAAGGCGGGCATACTGTCAAGCTGCCGATGGACCGGGGCGAGGGTCAGCATTGGAACCTGGCGCCGGGGAATATCTACTCAAAGCCTGTCCGGCTGCACTGGGACCCGGCGCACAGCCAGGAGATCAGCCTGACGATCGACCAGGTGATCCCCGCGATAAAAGAGCCGGAGGACAATAAATATGTAAAACACATAAAGATACAAAGCAAGTTGCTGACTGAGTTCTGGGGGCGGCCGATGTATATCGGGGCGCATATCCTTTTACCGGAGGGTTTTGACGAGCATCCGAATGTACATTATCCGCTGGCCATTTTTCACGGCCATTTCCCCGCCGATCTCAGCGGCTGGCGGACGACCCCGCCGGATGAGAACCTGCCCTATGATACGAGCACGCGGTTTCGGATCGCCAACTACCACAGGATGGAACAGGGGCTTGCCTATCAGTTCTATAAAGACTGGACGGGTCCGGGGTTCCCGCGGGTGCTGGCGATAGAGATCGAGCATGCCAATCCCTACTATGACGACAGCTATGCGGTGAATTCCGAGAACCTCGGGCCTTATGGGGATGCCATCACGTATGAGTTGATCCCGGAGATCGAAAAGCGGTTCAGGGGTATCGGCAAGGGCTGGGCGCGGTTTACCTATGGCGGAAGCACCGGAGGTTGGGAAGCGCTGGCGGTGCAGGTGTTTTATCCCGATGAATACAATGGGTGTTATGCGGCCTGTCCCGACCCGATCGACTTCAACCATTATACGACGATCAATATCTACAAGGATAAAAATGCCTACTACATCGATGATTCATACAAGCGGACGCCGCGGCCGGCCTACCGGGATTCACTGGGGCATATAAGCGCGATGGTCCACGAGATGAACCAGCGGGAGCTGGCGCTTGGCACGCGGACCCGCAGCGGGGATCAGTTCGATATCTGGGAGGCGGTCTTCTCGCCGATGGGCCCCGACGGCTACCCCCAGCGCATCTTCGACAAGTATACGGGGGTGATCGACCCACGTGTGGCGGAGTATTGGCGGGAGCATTTCGATCTCACCCATATCATCCGGCGGGACTGGCCGAAGATCGGCGAGAAGCTGAAAGGCAAGATGCATATTTACGTGGGTGAAATGGACAGCTACTATCTCAATGATGCCGTTTATTCCGCCGAGGATGTGCTGAAGAAACTGGGAAACCCGGTTTGCGATTGCCAGATCGACTACGGCCATCGGGCGGAGCACTGCTGGAATGGAGATCATACTCAGCCCAATTATATCAGCCGCCTGCGCTATCACCAGATGTATATCCGTAAATGGGCGGAGGAGGTGAAGACACGGGCGCCGAAGGGGGCAGATCTCAAGTCCTGGAGATATTGAGGCGAATCATCGGCCGGCGGACCTATTGCTGGTCCATGGTCATGATGTCCCGGTCGAAGAGATACAGACCGCTTTTATCGTCGCCGATGAGTTCGAGTTTGTCGTTGCATTCCCGGGCCAGCCGTTCTTCTTCCATTTGTTCTATTACATACCATTGAAGGAAGTTGTGTGTGGCATAATCCTTTTCGGCGAGGGCGATCTCCACCAGGTTGTTGATGCTCTCGCTGACCTTGACCTCGTGTTTGAAGAGTTGGTCGAAGGCCGCCTTCAGGGATACAAAGGTGAGCACCGGTTGTTCCAGCGAAGGGATGACGGCGAAGCCGCCTCTTTCGTTGATATAATGGATCAGCTTCAGCATATGCATACGTTCTTCGTCGCTGTGTTTGAAGAAGAACTTCGTGCAGCCTTTCAGACCGGGCTGGATCTCCGCCCACGAACCCATGGCAAGATAGGCCTGTGAGGATTGAGCCTCCATCCAAACCTGGCGGTTGAGAGCTTCTTTCATTTTTTGTGACAACATAGAAGCAATTTTATTTATCCAAGATAGGCAAAATGCGTTAACTTAACACATTCAAGCTTGTTATATGAAGTACAGAACCCTCAGCCTGATCGGGGTTGCCCTTTTGATGGGCGCTGCGCCGCGTTTTGCTGCATTCCGGTGGGACGCCCAACATTCCAAACAGCTGTTTAACGGGAAGGATCTGACGGGATGGAAGCATGTCGGCCCGGGGAATATGATCGTCGAGGAAGGAATGCTCCACGGCACCGGGGGGATGGATAGCTTTCATATCGTTTACCGGATGAAAGACGAGAATGTTAATTCGGGGCCGGGGAAGCCGGGGCCGAAGTGGAATACGATGGATATTAAACTTGACGGACCCAGGACGATGGTGTTTGTCAATGGGATCAAGGTTACCGATTATCATAGCAAGAACGATATCGTTTATTTCAAAGAAATTTCAGTCAGCAATGGGAAATGAGCAGGACACGACGGGTCTCGGGGAGCGGAAGCATATCGGTGGGAAGGGAGTGGATGAACACAGTTACGACGCCATCGTAATCGGAAGCGGGATCAGCGGCGGTTGGGCAGCTAAGGAACTGTGTGAACAGGGGTTGAAGACACTGGTGCTCGAGCGGGGCCGGAATGTAGTGCATAACAAAGATTATCCAACGGCCACGATGGCGCCCTGGGAGTTCCCGCATCGTAAGGAGATGCCGCGGAAATTTGTCGACGAGAATCCGCTGATCACGACCGCCGCGGGTTTTGGGGAGGATACGGCGCATTTCTTTATCCGGGATAAGGATCATCCCTATGTACAGGAGAAGCCCTTCGACTGGATCAGAGGGTACCAGGTAGGTGGCAAGTCACTGATCTGGGGCCGGGCCTGTCCGCGGTGGAGTCCTTATGAGTTTATCAATCCGGCGCGTTTTGGCTATGGCATCGAGTGGCCCATCAGCTATGAAGAGATCGCGCCCTGGTATTCGCATGTGGAACGCTTCGCGGGTATCTGTGGTAACCGCGATGGGCTGGAGTCGATGCCGGACGGAGATTATCTCCCGGCATTTGAGATGAACTGCGTGGAGAAACATCTGCAGGCGCAGATCAAAAAATCCTATTCCGACCGAACTATGATCGCGGGGCGCTGGGCGCAGCTGACCAAGGCCGAGCCGGTGCATCTGCAGCAGGGCCGGGGACAGTGTCAGGCGCGGGATATGTGTATGCGGGGCTGTCCTTTCGGCGGCTATTTCAGTTCGGTCTCCTCTACCCTACCCTGGGCAGCGAGGACGGGCAATCTTACCGTGCGGCCTTTTTCGGTAGTTCATTCCATCATTTACGACGAGAAAAAAGGGCGGGCGACGGGAGTGCGCATCATCGATACCAATACCCATCAGGTAACAGAATATTTTGCCCGGGTGATCTTTGTCAACGCCTCCGCGTTAAACAGCAACCTGGTGCTTTTGCATTCGCAGTCGAACCGGTTTCCCAACGGGCTTGGTAACGACAACGGGTTGCTGGGCAAGTATGTGGCCTTTCAGAACTACCGGGGTTCGATGGGTGGAACGGTGGACGGATTCCTCGATTCGTATTACTACGGGCGGCGGCCTTCGGAATGTATGATGCCCAATTTCCGCAACATTAAAAAACAGGATACCGATTTTGTCGGCGGCTATATGGCCTTTATGGGCGCCAGCCGGGGCTCGGCAGACGGGCACGAACTTCCCGAACAAATCGGCGCTGAGTTCAAGAAGGCGATGAGCGAGCCGGGAGGCTGGACCATGTATATGTACATGCAGGGGGAAACGATCCCCAAGGAGACGAATACGGTGAGTCTGCATCCGACGGAGAAGGACCAGTGGGGTATCCCCCTGCTGGTAACGAAAGTGGACTATGATGACAACGACGAGAAGCTGCTGAAAGATTTTCTGACGCAGGGTTCCGAAATGCTGGAGAAGATCGGCGTGAAGAATATCACTACCCATGATAACCATTGGGCGCCGGGCCGGGATATCCATGAGATGGGCGGGTGCCGGATGGGGAAAGACCCGAAGACTTCGTTGCTGAACAAGCACCACCAGCTGCATCATTGTCCGAATGTGTATGTCACGGACGGCGCTTGTATGACGAGTACCGGCAACCAGAGTCCGTCCATCCTGTATATGGCGTTTACCGCCCGCGCGGCAACGCATGCGGTGGAGGAATTGAAGAAGGGAAATCTGTAACCTTATTCGTGTTTCTTTGTGATGACGATATTTCGTCTTTTGACCAAAAACTCGTCGAGGTTTCGTCAGGATCGATTTTGAATACACTGGCAACGATGTGATATACAGCCCCTTAATTTCAGGCACATAATTCGGTTGGTGTTGTGGAAACTTGATAGTATGAAAGCACCTGACAGCCTGCCGATCGTTTATGCCACACAAAATGCGGTTCAGTCCTTTGCGGTCCGAACCCTGGAGTCACTGGCGCATTACCCTGAGCCGGGGCAGACGATGGCGTACAGCAATAGTTATTTCGAGATATTCTGGATCACCAGGGGCGCCGGACTGCTGCGGCTCGATCTCCGCTTATATGCCATCGGGGACAATCATCTTTTCTGTGCGCGGCCCGGGGAGATGCACGAGCTGTCGTCGGAAGAGGGTTTGGAAGGCTACGTGATCAGCTTTACCAAGTCGTTCCCGGGGATAAGCGATGCGGATTTCGATCTTGCCTATCCGGGCGGCATCTATTCCCTTTTCGAACGTTGCCGGGCGTTGCGGGTGCGGAGCGAATATGCGGGAGATATGGCGATCATTCTCGAGAAGCTGTTGAAGGAGTATGACAATGCGGATCTTTTCCGGCAGGAACTGCTGAAGCGTTATTTCAAGATCTTCCTGATCTACCTCGGGCGGCAGTTTGATACAACCGACGGGTCCGATGTACAGGCGAGAAGCATGGGACTGGTGCAGAAGTTCATGGAGACCCTGAATACCAATTTCAAGACGAAGCGGATGGTTGCCGAATATGCACGGGAGTTGGCGGTGACGCCCAATTATCTGAACGAGACGGTGAAGAAGGCGACGGGATATCCGGCGAGCCATCATATCCGGCAGCGGATCGCGCTGGAGGCCAAGCGGCGGGCGGCTTATTCGGATGTCTGCATGAAGGAGATCGCCTATTATCTGGGTTTCTCGGATTCGGCGCATTTCAGCAAGTTCTTCAAGAATACCACGGGAATGAATTTTTCAGATTTTAAGAAAGAGAAGTTTTCGGTTGCGATGGCGAGTTAGTAATTTTGTGGAATGAGTGAAATTACGATCCGCACACAGTTGTTGCCCGGCGATCTGGGATATGCAGCCTATTTGCATGGGCAGATCTACACGACGGAAAATCAATATGGGCTGGGATTCGAAGGTTATGTGCTGAAAGGGTTGGGGGAATTTGCGCTGGGATATGATGCGGCGAAGGACCGGGTTTGGGTGTGTGAGGCGGAAGGAAGGATGGTGGGTTTCCTGTTGGGGGTCCAACGGGAGGATGCCGTTGTACAGCTGCGGTATTTTATCCTGCTGCCGGAATACCGGGGCCGGGGATTGGGGAAGCGGCTGATGAACCTCTTTATGGATTGGATGCGGGAGTGTGGATACAAGCGAGCCTATCTTTGGACGACGCACGAACTGGAGACGGCTGCCGCGCTTTATTTGCGGCATGGGTTCCGGCTGATGGAGGAGAAGGAATCGGCGGGTTTTGGGAAGCCATTACGGGAACGCCGGTATGAATGGACAGCAGCCGATTGACCGGCTTTGGAAAGGATCAGAGGATGCTGCTCACTTTCAGGGAACATTGCGCCATTTCACCGCTGCTTCGGCGGACGACGATCCTGATCTTCGGGCCAATCGTCCGCAGGAGGTTCTGACAGGCCTGGACGTTGTCCTGGCGGTTGCCATTTATCTCCAGGATGGTATCTCCTTCCTTGAGCCCGGCCTTTTCGCCCGGGGAGTTTTCCGCGACATCGGTGACTATTACTTTTCCGTCGATAAGTGCGATGGAGGCTCCGCTATAACTATAATCGAAAGGCTGGTTATAGGCGCTGTTGGGAAGGATATAGATCTCCGACTGGGGATAGTTGATGATCAGGTTGAACCGCCGCAGCAGATCGTTGCCGATCAGTCCCCCCAGTTGCGGATAGCTGGTCACGTCATAGGTATCATCGAAGATATAGACCGGGATCTGCCGGAAGCGGAAGGGGCCGAGGGAAAAATTTCGGAGGGTGGTCAACGTCATATCCGCTTTACCGCCGAGTCCTGCCCCCTGGGTGCGCACAGGCTTTTTTCTTTTTGGGCTGAAGACGGCGCTGTCGGCGGTAAAGTTGGAAGAGAAGAGCAGGCAGAGTCCTGCCCCGGTGTCGAAATAAAAACGGCTTTTGATGGCGCGGGCATCCGTCATATGCCCTTCGAGCATCGGCAGGCCAAAGACTCGCGGGCGGAGCAGAAAACCGCCTTCGGGGTATTTCACCGGGCCTTTTGTATACACTTCCATCCGGGAGCTGTCGTAGTCCACGCGGACGAGATATCGCGAGAAGAAGCTGTAGCCGATGATCCCATCGATCTTTTCTCCATATACACTGCTTAGGATGTCATAATCATTTACCTGTAGGGTCAGGCTGTCGAGGGTGAGCCCGCCGATGGTGAGGCAGGAGTTATCCAGCAGCCGTTGGGGACATTTGCCGGCGATCCCCTTTACAAAAAACGGAGATTCCCGGGGATAGAGTTTGAACCGTTGGGCCGTTGCGGAGTCGAGTGAGGCGCCGCCGCAGCCGGTATCGAAGATAAAATTGAGCGGGTCGGGGAAGGAATTGAGCCGGACCTTTCCGAGGATGATGCCGCCGTTGAGGATGGAGAAGTCGAGGCTGGTGACATACCGGTCGGGGGGCAGCAGCGGGGTTTCCTGGGCAGTAACCGGCCGCAGGCTGGATACGCCGAGAAGACAGATCAGGAGGAGGGGGCGTAACATAAATTTGGTATATTGCTAATATAAAGTTGAGCAGGCCTGCGGTGAAAAGCGAATCATGCCCGATACATGTTGGTACAAGTTGGTACACATCCGGGCCGGCGGCCTGCAACAGGTAATTTTACAGCTGGTTTAACCCGCTAATCTTACAACAGTATGCCAACCGATGAAAGCCTGATCCGGCAGGTAAAAAAGCTATACGAAGAAAAAACCGGCTGGGGTGACAGTGAGAAGTGGAGTAACCAGGATTTTCTCCAGCTGAGTGACCTTATCCGGGAGCAAACCGGAGTGACGATCAGTCACGTCACGCTGAAGCGCATCTGGGGAAAGGTGAAGTATGAGAGTCTGCCCAATACGCATACGTTGAATACGCTGGTGCAGTATTTGGGGTATGATAACTGGCGGGAGTTTAGTGTGAAGCTGGGAGAGGCGCCGATCGCGCCCGTCGCGGCGGTTGGGCCGGCTGGGTCGGTTCGGCCGGCATCACTTGAGCCGGCTGCGGCGGCGAAGTTGGATCCGGAACCCGAAGAACGGCCGCGACGTTGGCGGAAGGCGGTCTGGATGGTGGCTCCGCTCGTGGTGATCATGCTGGTCCTGCTTTTTCTGAAGGGGGAGCAGCCACCTCCTCAGGCCAGGGATTATTCGTTCAGCAGCAAGAAAACGGTGACCTCGGGGCTACCCAATTCGGTGATCTTCGACTATGACGCGTCAAGAAGTCCAGACGATTCGGTGGTGATCCAGCAGAGTTGGGACACGACCCGGCGGGTAAAGGTTCCCCGCAACGAACATCAGTATACCTCGGTCTATTATTACCCGGACTATTATCATGCGACGCTGCAGGTGCATGGACAGGTGGTGAAAATGCATAGTCTGCTGATCAAGACCGACGGCTGGCTTCCACTGGTGGAGCAGGCTCCCGTGCCGGTGTACTTCAAGCCGACGGAATCCATCGCCGGAGGGAAAATGAGCCTGTCGGTCGACCAGATAAAGGCCAAGAACATCCCGATGCAACCCTCCCCGCCTACGGTCATGTTTGCCAACGTGCGGGACTTCGGGGAGATCTATTCCGATCATTTTGTCTTCGAGACCCGGTTGAAGAATGACTATGCCGAGGGGTCGGCGATTTGCCAGCTGACGCGGGTATATCTTCTCTGCGAGGGAACGGCTATCTGGGTGCCGTTGGTGGCCCCGGGCTGCGTTTCCACCGTCGATCTCTATTTCACCTACTACTATACCAGCGGCAAGCGGGAAGACCTGTCCTCGCTGGGGGTCAACTTCAACGACTTTGTCAAGCTGCGGATCGAATCCGACAGCGGGAGGGCGAAGATCCTTGTCAATGATAAGCTGGCTTATACCGTTCCGCGCCATATTCTCCATAGCAAGATCATCGGTATCCTCTACCGGTTCCAGGGCACGGGCACGGTGGATTATATGTCCCTGGGAAACGGCAAAGAAGAGTACCGGGACAATTTTTAATCATTTGATTAAAATACTTGTTTAAATCAAAAATGTATTTAATTTTGCGTCATGGCAAAGGGAAAGACAAAGGATGGGTCGACGGAGGAGAAAATAAAGGAAGCCGCTCGTAAGTTGTTCACGAAGAAGGGGTTTGCAGCCACCCGGACAAGAGATATCGCAGAGGAAGCGGGGCTGAACCTGGCATTGCTGAACTACTATTTCCGGAGCAAGCAGAAGTTATTCGATATCATCATGATGGAGAATTTCCGGCAGTTTCTCGGCGGCATGTCGGCCTATTTCGCCGATGAGAGCCTGACGATGGAAGAGCGGATCAGCAGGGTCGTGAACGCCTATATCGATTTTTTGACCGAGTTCCCCGATCTGCCTTTGTTTATCCTCAACGAGTTGAGAGGAAATCCTTCGAAGATCGCGATGAAGGTCAATGAAGAGGTGGGGCCGGCAAGGAGTCAGTTATTCAAAGAACTGCTGAATGCAAAAAAGGAAGGAAAGACCGCGCTTGATCCTTTTCATTTCGTAGCCAACCTGGTCGGGCTGACGGTGTTCCCGTTTGTGGGCAAGCCGCTGTTGCAGCGGGTGACGAATGCCAGTGATGAACAGTTTCGTGCCTACATGGAAGAACGGCGGAAGCTGGTTCCGATGTGGATCGGGATGATGATGAAGGGAAGCGGGGGAAGCTGATATTTTTTTGCGATCGAATTAATCAAATGATTAAATCAAATTGATAAACATGAAAAAGGGTTTGCTATTACTGGTTTTGCTTGTGCCCGTCCTCTGGGGTCTGGGGCAGGAGCGACTCACGCTGGAGGAGTGTTACCGGCTTGGCGAGGCCAATTACCCACTGACGCGGCAGCGTGCGCTGATCGAGCGGACAAGAGAATATACGCTTGCGAACCTTGCGAAGGGAGTGTATCCTCAGCTGGCGGTGAGCGGATTGGCGACCTATCAGTCGGATGTGACGAAGATCGATATCCCGCCGGTTGCGGGGATGAACATCAACATTCCCACGGTGCCGAAGGATCAGTACAAGTTGTATGGCGAAGTCTCGCAGACACTGACCGACTTTGGGATCAACAAACAGCGGCGGGTGATCAGCCGCAACGATGCCGAGCTGCAGGAGGCTAATCTTTCCGCGGATCTGTACGCGTTGAAAGACCGGATCAATCAATTGTTCTTTGGGGCCTTGCTGGTGGATGGACAGATCGAGCAGAACGAGCTTGCCGCGAAGGACATCGGGACGGGGATCAAAAATGTGGAGGCGGCGGTGAAGAACGGGACGGATTTCAACAGCAGCCTGAACAAACTGCGGGCGGAACTTTTGACTACGGAGCAGCACAGTGTGGAGCTGCGGGCTACGCGGTCGGCATATACGGACATGCTGGGGTTATTTATCGATCGGAGTATCGACACGAGTATCGTTTTAGTGAAACCGGAAGAACCGGCGTCCGCCGGTGGGGCGAGTGCCGTGGGTCAGCCGCTTACCGATTCGATCCGGCGGCCGGAGCTGACTGCCTATGACCTGCAGTTGCAGGGATATGCCGAACAGCTGAAGCTGACAAAGCGGAATCTCTATCCTTCCGTAAGCGCGTTTTTTCAGGGCGGGGTCGGGCAACCCAACCCGGTGAACTTTCTTTCTACCTCGATCAGCGGTTATTATCTGACGGGGTTGCGGCTGACCTGGACGATCGGCAACAGTTATACCTATAAGAAGGACAAGCTGATCAGCCAGAATAACCAGGAGATGGTTCGTAACCAGCGCAACACCTTTCTTTTCAACACCCGCCAGACGATGCATCAGGAAAATGCGGATATCCGTAAATACCGCGAACTGATCCGGACCGACGATGCCATCGTCGAGCTGCGGGAGTCGGTGGACAAGTCATCGGCCGCGCAATTGGAAAACGGGGTCCTCAGCGCCAACGACTATCTGCTGGATGTCAACGCGGCGTCACAGGCCCGGCAGCAGCGGGTGGTACATGCCATACAGCTGTTGCAGGCGCAGTATAACTATCGAACTACATCAGGAAATTGACAAAATCAAGAATATGAGAAAGATGATCCTTTTTGGCGCGGTTGCGCTATCGTTTGCGGCCTGCAACCGGCACAAGCTGGTGACGGATGCTTCGGGGGTTTTTGAATCGGACGAGGTGATCGTATCGGCCGAGCAGAACGGGAAGATCCTCTCCTTTCCTGTACAGGAGGGAGACACCCTGGCCGCCGGCAGCGTGATCGGGCAGATCGACATGTCCAATACGATCCTGCAGCGGCAGCAGGTGCAGGCCTCGATCGCGGCGCTGCGGATGAAAACGACGAACCCGCATCCGCAGATCGAGCTCGTCAAGCGTCAGCTGGCGGTGGAGGAATCCCAGCTTGCACAGCAGCTGCGGGAGCGGACGAGGACGGAGAACCTGTTAAAGGCTGATGCGGCCACGCAGAAGCAGCTGGATGATATCAATGCGATGATCGATCAGATGCAGAAGCAGATAGACGTATACCGGCAGCAGATCGCGCTGGATAATTCGAATATCGCCACGCAGAACCGGACCGTCTTCAGCGAGCAGGCGCCGCTGGAAAAAACGGCCGCGCAGATCCAGGACAATATCGACAAGGGGCGGATCGTCAACCCGATCCATGGCACGGTCCTCATCAAGTATGCCTTGTCCGGGGAGATGACGACCATGGGAAAGGCGTTGTACAAGATCGCCAATCTCGATACGCTGACCCTCCGGGCTTATGTAACGGGGTCGCAGCTGACGCAAGTGAAGCTGGGCCAGGCGGTAAAAGTGTATTCGGATGAAGGGAAAGACCAGTACCGGGAGTATCCGGGTCAGGTGTATTTCGTCTCCGACAAATCGGAGTTCACGCCCAAGACCATCCAGACACGGGACGAACGGGCTAACCTGGTATATGCCGTGAAGATCCGGGTGAAGAACGACGGCTACCTGAAACTGGGGATGTATGGCGAAGTCAAATTCCAACAATGATCCAGCTCGAAAATATCACCAAGACCTATAATAAGGGTCAGGTACTTGCGGTAAAGGATATTTCCTTTACCGTGAAGCCCGGCGAACTGTTCGGGCTGATCGGGCCCGACGGTGCAGGGAAAACGACCCTGTTCCGCGTCCTTACCACCCTGCTGCTGGCGGATAAGGGAAAAGCGACGGTGAACGGCTTCGACGTGGTAAAAGACTTCCGGCAGATACGTAACGGCGTGGGATATATGCCGGGCCGGTTCAGCCTCTACCAGGATCTGACCATCGAGGAGAACCTGCAGTTTTTTGCAACGGTGTTCGGGACCACGATCCGCGAGAACTACCATCTTATCAAAGACATTTATCAGCAGATAGAACCTTTTAAGGAACGCCGGGCAGGGAAACTATCGGGTGGCATGAAACAAAAACTGGCTCTTTGCTGTGCGTTGATCCATAAGCCGGCGGTCCTTTTTCTCGACGAACCCACCACCGGCGTGGATGTCGTCTCGCGTAAGGAGTTCTGGGAAATGCTGGCGCGGCTGAAAGCCGAGGGTATTACTATCCTCGTGTCGACACCGTACATGGACGAGGCCCGGCTTTGCGACCGGATCGCGCTGATCCAGAAGGGCAGCATACTATCGATCGATACCCCCGAGGGGATCGTCCGGTCCTTTCCAAAGGAGTTGTATGGAGTGCAGGCTGGGAACACGCATTTGCTTTTGAGAGAAGTTCAGGCTTTTCCCGGAACGGAAACCTGTTTTGCGTTTGGCGATGCTTTGCATGTGACGTTCGCACCCGGCAAGGAAGGGGATGTCCTGCCCTGGTTGAAGGAAAAGGGGCTCGGGGATGCGCGGATGCAGCGGATCACGCCGGGGATCGAGGATTGTTTTATTCATCTTTTAAAGAATTGATCATGGAAACGGTGATCCGGACGGAAAAGCTGACCAAACGATTTGGAGCCTTTGTCGCCTGTAATGAATTAAGCTTTTCGGTGGACAAGGGGGAGATCTTTGGATTCCTGGGGGCCAACGGAGCGGGGAAGACGACGGCGATGCGCATGCTTTGCGGGTTGCTGACCCCATCGGCGGGGAAGGCAACCATTGCGGGCTTTGATGTTTATACGCAGACCGAAAAGATCAAGCAGCGGATCGGCTATATGAGCCAGAAGTTCTCCCTGTATGACGACCTATCGGTGGCGGAGAATATCCGCTTTTATGGGGGGATCTATGGGATGAGCCGGCCGGCGATCCGGGAGAAGACGGAGCGGTTGCTGGAAGAGCTGCAGTTGCAAAAGGAAGCGAAGACGCTGGTGCGGGAACTGCCGCTGGGCTGGAAGCAAAAACTGGCGTTCTCGGTGTCGATCGTGCATGATCCGGGGATCGTTTTTCTCGACGAGCCGACGGGCGGCGTCGATCCGGTGACGCGGAGGCAGTTCTGGGACCTGATCTATGCGGCGGCCGACAAGGGCGTCACCATCTTTGTCACGACCCATTATATGGATGAGGCGGAGTATTGCAACCGCGTCTCGATCATGGTGGATGGAGTGATCGCGGCGCTGGACAGTCCGACGGCCCTGAAGCAGCAGTTTGGGGGCGCTTCGATGGAAGAAGTTTTTTATGAACTCGCCCGCAAGGCCAAAAGAAAGGGGGATTAAATGCGCCAGTTACTCATCTTTATCCGTAAGGAATTTCTGCATGTCTTTCGCGACCGGAAGACGTTGCTGATGTTGTTCGGGCTGCCGATCGCGCAGATCGTGCTCTTTGGCTTCGCGCTGTCTAATGAGATCAAGAACTCGCATATCGCCATCGTGGATTATTCGAAGGATGCGGTGACGCAACGGCTGATCACCAGGATCGGCGGAAGCCCTTATTTCAATATCCAGCGAACGCTGGCCAGCGGGGACCAGCTGAATGCCGCTTTTAAAAAAGGCGATATCAAACTGGCCGTGATCTTTCCCGTGGGATTTGGCGATGACCTCGTGCATACGGGGAAGGCGACGATGCAGGTGATCGCCGATGCGTCGGACCCAAACCAGGCGACGACGATCACCAACTATCTGAACCAGATCGTCCTCGACTTCAATTCCGAGCTTTCGCAGGGCGCGGGGCAGCGGATGCAGATCCTGCCCTCGACTCAAATGATGTATAATCCCGAGTTGAGGGGAGCGCCGAACTTCGTACCCGGGGTAATGGCGCTGGTGCTGATGCTTGTGTGCACGATGATGACCTCGGTGGCCATCGTCCGGGAGAAAGAACTGGGGACGATGGAGATCCTGCTGGTATCCCCGTTCAAACCCTTCTATATCATTCTCTCCAAACTGGCGCCCAACCTGCTGATCTCGGTGGTCAATCTCTTCATCATCCTGGCGCTAAGCGATATCTTTCTCGATCTGCCGGTGAAGGGCAGTCTGTTGTTGCTGGTAACGGGGAGCGTGCTATTCATCCTGACCTGTCTTTCGATCGGGCTGTTGCTATCGATCAATGCCCAGACGCAGCAGGCGGCGATGATGGGTTCGATGATGGGGATGATGTTGCCGACGATGCTGTTGACGGGGTTTCTTTTCCCGATAGAGAATATGCCGGTGGCGTTGCAGGTCCTGTCGAACCTCGTTCCCTCCCGGTGGTATTTCATCATCATCAAGCAGGTGATGCTAAAGGGGCTGGGTTTCTCCGCGGTGTGGAAGGAGATGCTGATCCTGACGGGGATGTGCGCCCTGCTTTTTACGATCAGCCTTAAAAAATTCAAAATCAGATTGCAATGAAGACACTGGTATTCCTGCTGGAAAAGGAGTTCAGACAGTTGCTTCGCAGTAAGCAATTGTTGGGGATGTTGTTGCTCGCGCCGCTGATCCAGTTGATCCTGCTGCCGCTGGCAGCGGATTATTCGGTGAAGAATATCTCCATTGCGATGGTGGATAACGATCATTCGACCACGTCGCGGCGACTGATCGAAAAGATCGTTTCTTCCGGCTATTTCAAGCTGCGGGAGTATTCCGCGTCATTTACGCAGGGGCTGAAGGCGGTGGAAGAGGACAGGGCCGACCTCGCGTTGCAGATCCCGGTGCATTTCGAGCGGGACCTGGTTCGGGAAGACCGGAAGCAGGTGTTTGTCGCCATCAATGCGATCGAGGGGACGAAGGCTAACCTCGGGGGTGCGTACCTGAGCAGTATCATCAGCGATTTCAATGAGGATATCCGGGCGCAATGGCAGGTGGTCACGCCGACTACGCAGGTAACCGTGGCTACTTCCAACTGGTATAACCCGCTGCTGAACTTCCATCTCTATATGGTGCCGGCCATCCTGGTGACGCTGGTGACGGCGATGGTGGCGATGCAGTCCGCTTTCAATATCGTGCAGGAAAAGGAGAGCGGAACGATCGAACAGATCAACGTAACACCGATAAAGAAGCACATCTTTATCATCGGCAAGATGGTGCCGTTCATGGTGCTGGGGATCGTGCTGTTCACGATGGGGCTGCTCGTGGGCTGGATCTTATACGGCATCGTGCCGCTGGGCAGTCTTTGGGTCTTGTATGGTTCGCTGATCGTTTATCTTTTTTCGATGCTGGGCCTGGGATTGCTGGTGGCCACCTATTCGGGTACCCAGCAGCAGGCGATGTCGCTTTGCTTTTTCTTCATCAATATTTTCAACATGATGAGCGGGGTGTTCACGTCGGTGGACAGCATGCCTGACTGGGCACGGGCGATCGTGGCCACTTTTCCGCCGAGTCATTTCATCAAGATCATGCGGCCGGTGGTACTGAAGGGCAGTGGATTCAGCGATATCCTGCCCGAGATACTCTGGATGCTGGCGCTTGGCGTCGCATTGAATGCCTGGGCGGTGCTGAACTACCGGAAAACGACCTAGAGACTTACCCCGCGTTTCCAGGGGATGAAGTCGTCCTGCACATGACGGATGGAAGCCACCTGGGTTTCCCCGTTTGCAACGGCGATGACGTAGTCGAGGATGCGTTCGCCCGCCTGTTTTATCGTTTCGGTCCCTTCGATGATCGTTCCCGTATTGATGTCGATGATATCGCGCATCCGCTCGAAGAGGGCGGTGTTGCTGGCGATCTTGACGACCGGAGCCACGGGGTTGCCGGTGGGCGTACCCAGGCCGGTGGTGAAGAGGACGATATTGGCGCCGGAGGCTACTTCGGCGGTGGTCGATTCGACGTCGTTACCGGGTGTACAAAGAAGGTTGAGACCGGGCTTTGTCACTTTTTCGGGATAGTCGAGAACCGCGGCGACGGGGGAGGTACCGCCTTTTTTTGCGGCGCCGGCCGACTTGATGGCGTCGGTGATGAGTCCGTCGCGGATATTACCCGGCGAGGGATTCATGTCGAAGCCGGAACCGACGGCTTTTGCGCGATCGTTATAGGTGCGCATGAGATGTGAGAAGCGTTCGGCGGTGGGTACATCCACACAGCGGTCGCTCAGGTTCTGTTCGACGCCGCAGAGCTCGGGAAATTCCGAGAGGATCACGGAACCGCCGAGGGCAACCAGCAGATCGGAGGTGTAGCCGATGGCCGGGTTGGCCGAGATGCCGGAGAAGCCGTCGGAGCCGCCGCATTCCAGCCCGATGCAGAGTTTGCTCAGAGGAGCGGGTTTGCGTTCCTGCTTATTGGCGAGGATGAGTCCGGCGAAGGTTTGTTTTATCGCTTCGGAGAGAAAGGCGGATTCGGTGCCGATCTTCTGCTGTTCGAGAATATACATCGGCTTTGCAAATTCCGGACTGCGCTTTTTTATTTCCTCTTCCAGCATACTGACCTGGGCATTCTGACAGCCGAGGCTGAGCACCGTGGCGCCGGCGACGTTGGGATGGGTGATATAGCCGGCGAGCAGTCCGCAAAGAGCCTGGGCGTCCTGGCGGGTGCCGCCGCAGCCACCGTCATGATTCAGGAATTTGATCCCGTCGACGTTGGGGAATAGCCGTTGGTTGTTGTTATGCTGGTAGTCGGCTTGGAGATCGGTGGAGAGGATTTGTTCGACATCCTGTCCGGCCTTGTACAGCTCGACCAGTTTTTGCGATTGCAGCTGGTAGGTGCGGTTGCGTCCATAGCCGAGATCGGTGACCAGGGCCTGCTGGAGGACGTCGAGGTTGCGATTTTCGCAGAAGACCATCGGGATGACGATCCAGTAGTTGGCGGTGCCTACGCTGCCGTCGGCGCGGTGGTAGCCGTTAAAGGTGCGGTCTTTGAACTTTGTGATATCCGGCCGGACCCACTCGGTGTGCCGGTTGCCGATGGCAAAATCGTTGGCGGCATGTTTTACATTGGTCGTGCTGATGAGCCCGCCTTTTTTGATGGGTTGCTGGGCTTTGCCGACCAACACGCCATACATCGTGATGGAGTCGCCGGGCTGGAGGTCGACGGTGGCGAATTTATGTTTTGCTTTGACGTTTTCCTGGATCGTATAATCCTGGCCTTCGTAAGAGACTTTTGTGTCTTTGGGGAGATTGGCCAGGGCTACCAGCACGTTATCGGCCGGGTGGACTTTCAGTATAGTTGCTTGCGTGCTCATAATACACTTTTTCTTGTTGTTAATTGGGCCAGGGTTGCGGTCGGGCCTTTTGCGATGAGATCGTCGAGATAGAGGCGGACGGCGCCTTCGAAACCGGTGAGTTGCGTCAGATCGGCGCCCCAGAGCGTCTTGTCGCGCAGGGCGAGGGTGGCGACTTCGGGTGCGGGATACTTCTGCCAGAGCTCGGCAAAATGGCCGGCTTTATCATCGTTTACCGGGTGCGGAGGCTGCGCGCGCATGAACAGCAGGTAGGCAGCGAAGCCCAACGCCAGATGCGAGGGCGGGAAGCTATGCCGTTCGTAGTGCCGGAGCAGCACCGGGATCACGCGGCTCTTCAGCTTCGAGGTATACTGCATGGTGATGCTCAGCCACTGATGTTGCAGGTGCGGATTGCGAAAGCGGTCGAGGACGCGAAGGCCGAAATCACGGGCTTCCTGCAAAGGAAGTTCATAAGGGATGGCCGGGGCGATCTCTTTCAGCATGAGGTCGGTGACAAAGGCGGAAAAGGCCGGGTTGTCCATTGCGTTTTTGACGGTATCGAAACCCGCGAGAAAGGCCAGCCCGCAGCTCAGCGTGTGGGTGCCGTTTAGCAGGCGGAGTTTTAGTTCCCGGTAGACCTCGATATCCGGTTCGATAACGACACCGGTGTCGGCCGCGGCAAAGGACAGCGTCTGGCGCACTTTTTCGTCGCCCTCGATGGCCCAAAGCCGGTATACTTCGGAGATGGCGAGAAGTCCATCTGTATAACCCAGATCATGCTGTAATTGTTGCAAATTCCCTGCGTCGGGTTTTCCCGGAACGATACGATCCACCAGGGAACTGCAGAAGCGGCAGTGCTGTTCCATCCAGACGAGGAAGGAGGCTTCCAGTTGCCCCATCTGGGCCAGTTCTTTTACAATGGAAGCCAGCTTTTTGCCATTGTCGACGATCAGTTCCGTGGGGACGATGACCATGCCGCTTTCGGGGGTTCCCCCGAATGCTTTCCAGCGTTCGTAGAGGAAGGCCAGGAGTTTCCCGGGGAAGGATGCCGGGGGATTTCGCCGGATGTCATCTTCGACCAGCTGGATACCCACTTCGGTGGTGTTGGAGATGATGATCTGCATTTCGGGATTATGTGCGAGTCGCAGGATCTCCTGCCATTGATCGCGGGCGGAGAGGACGCGGCTGATCGCCGAGCAGATTATATTCTCTTCGATCTTTTTGCCCTCTTCGATGCCCCGGACGCAAAGGGTGTAAAGGCTGTCCTGTCGGTCGAAGGCGCCGGCGTCGCCCCCGTCGGTGGATTTGACGACGACGACCCGGCCGTTGAACAGGCCCTGGCGGTTGGCTTTATCGATGAAATAGTCGGGCAGCCCGCGCAGCAGGACACCGGTGCCGAACTGGAGTACTTTTTCCGGGAGGGAGAAGACCGCCTCGGCGGGTTTGATGACGCCTTTTGCGGCGATGTTCTTCAGATTTTCTCTTGAAAGGTTCATTTTTTCTCGTTTAGTATACCTCTCGCGATGGTGAGGGCTTTTGTCGTTCGCTGATAGATGGTATCGTAATCTTCCTTTACCAGGAGGTCCTTGCTGATCAGTTTACTGCCCAGGCCCACGGCGCAGACGCCGGCCCTGACCCAGGCGCGGATATTGCCTTCTTCGATCTCGACGCCGCCGGTGGGGATGAACAACTGTCCCTGGAAGAGTTCTTTTATGGAACTGACGAATTCCGGTCCGAGGATGTTGGCGGGAAAGATCTTGATGACGAGGGCCTGATGTTCCTGAGCCTTGTAGATCTCGGAAGGGGTCATGCAGCCGGGTATCCACAGGAGGCCGGCTTTAGCGGCGACCTCACCTACTTCCGGGTTGACGATCGGGGCGACGATGAAGTCGGCGCCGGCTTTTACAAAAGCTTCCGCCTCGGCTTTCGACTTTATAGTACCGATACCCAGGTAAAGATCGGGCGCTTCGGCCGCGAGGGTCTTCTTGAGCATGGTAAAATTGTCGAGGGCGGCGGTTCCGCGGTTGGTGTATTCCACGGCGCGGACGCCGGCGCGGTAAAGGGTGCGGATGACTTCGAGGCATACCGAGGGACTTTCCCAATAGAAGAGGGGGAGGATGCCCTGGGTAAGGATGCTTTGGAGGATGACTTTTTTATCGTTCATAAGTTGTAATAAATTTTTTGATCTCTTCCGGGCGCTGGTCGGTCGCGTCGCTGGGAATAAATAGTTTTTGATAAGCCGCGGCCGTGGCATATTCGAGGGTATCCTGATTTCCGTGATTTTGGCTCAGGCCATAGATGAGTCCGGCCATGAAGCAGTCGCCGCTGCCTACCTTGTCGAGGATCTTTTCGGAAAGATATTCTGTCGAGGTGTAGAGCGATTTACCGGCATACAGGGTGGTATAATAGCGGATGCCTTTTTCGCCGTTGTCGAAGCGAAAGGTGTTGGCTACATACTTCACTTTGGGAAAGTTCTCCATGATCTGTTCGCTGGTGAGCCAGGCATGCTGGAGGTAGTCCTTTTTGGTGTCGGTTTCCACGAGACTGTGGTCGACGGGGATACCGAGCATTTTTTCGGCGGCCCAGAGATTGCCCATGATGAGATCGCAATGATCGGCGAGGGCGGGCATGATCTCCGTGGGAGTCGCGCCATATTGCCAGAGTTTGGCGCGGTAGTTCAGGTCGAGGGAGATGGTGATGTTCTTTGCCGACGCGGCCTTTAGCATTTCCATGCAGACGGTTGCGGCGTCGCGGTTGAGCGCCGGGGAGATGGCGCTGAAATGCAGCCAGCCGATATCGTGCAGGACATGATCCCAGTCGATGGACCCGGGTTTCAACGTCGAGAAAGAGGAATGGGCACGGTCGTAGATGACGCCGGCGTTCTTGAGGTCCTTGCCCTTTGGCAGGTAATAGATACCGATGCGGTCACCCTGGTAGAGGATGCGGCTGGTATCGATACCCTTGTCGCCGAGATAGAGCGCCAGTTCGTGGGTCATCGCGTTGTCGGGCAGGGCGGTGAAATACGCGGAAGGACGTCCCCACAGCGCGAGGGCCGTGGCTACATTTGCTTCCGCCCCCCCGACAAAGAACGGCAGGGTGTTATCCTGCAGCCAGTCGCCGCCGGGACAGATGCGCAATAAGAGTTCGCCAACCGATAATATTTTTTTGTTCGTCATAGTTCAACCATTGCTTTTATAACGCCGTTCGCGGGGTCGAGAAAGCCGGGGAATCGGGTTTTCAGTGCGTCAAATGTCACCCGATGGGTGATATAGGTTGTCGGATCGATGAGACCTTTTTCCATTGCCTGCATGACCGTCCCGAAATCTTCCCGCGTGGCATTGCGGCTGCTCATCAGCGTGCCTTCGCGTTTGTGAAATTCGGGATGGCTGAATTCGATGGTCCCTTTTTGCAGACCGACGAGGACATAGCGGGCGCCATGGGCCATGTATTGGAAAGCGTCGTTTATCGCCTTGCGGCTGCCGGTGGCGTCGATGACGACGGTGGGCATATCGCCGCGGGTGATGTGATGTATTTGTTGAAGAGCGTTATCTGCCGCATTGACCGTATGCAGGAGGTGCAGTTTTTCGCGGCAGAATTTCAACCGGGTTTCATTGATGTCCATGGCGATGACTTCGCCCCCGGCGATGCGGGCCGACTCCATCGTTCCCAGGCCGATGGGGCCTGCGCCGATGACGAGCACGAACTCCCCGGGTTGGATCGCGGCCCGGCGGACGGCATGGGCGCCGATGGCGAGGGGTTCGATCAGCGCCAGCTGGTCGTAGCTAAGGTTATTCCCATGGACGAGCGAGGAGGACGGGACGGCGAGGTATTCCACCATTCCGCCGTCGACGTGGACCCCGCAGACCTTGATCGTGGTGCAGCAGTTGGGTTTGCCGCTGCGGCAGGCGATGCATTTGCCGCAGTTGAAATAGGGAATGATGGTCACGGCTTCGCCGGGCTGGAAGCCGGGTGCCTGGTCGAAGTCGACGAGATCGCCGGCCAGTTCATGGCCGAGGATCCGCGGGTACTCGAAAAACGGTTGCGTGCCTTCGAAGGCGTGGAGGTCGGTGCCGCAGATGCCGATGCGGCGGATCTTAATGATCGCCTGGCCGGGGTGCGCCAGGGGTGCGTCGGCTTCGCGATATTCGAAAATTCCAGGTTCTACGCAAACAAGAGTTTTCATTTCTTTGATTTTGCCGCCTTCGGCGGATCATGATGCGGCGCTTATTTCTGTCCTTCGGACGAGCCGACTGTGTCGGCTCCTGCGAGTGCGCGGTCGAGGTGCACATAACCACCATCGACGTGAATAAGTTGACCGGTTGTGTGGCTGGATCTGTGGGACAGGAGAAACGCCGTCATGTTGGCGATCTCTTCCGCGGTGGTCATCCTGTTTTCCAGCGGGATATTCTTTACGATGGACTCCAGCTTTGCTTTTGGGTCGGGCAGGGTCTGGATCCAGCGTTCGTAGAGGGGTGTCCAGCATTCGGCCACGATGATGGCGTTTACGCGGATGCCGTATTTGAGCAATTCGACGGCCCATTCACGCGTGAGGGCGCTGCGACCACCATTGGCGGCGGCATAGGCACTTGTTCCGCCCTGACCGGTTTCCGCCGTCTTGGAGCCGATGTTGACGATGGCGCCTTTGGATGCCTTCAGCGCGGGAAGGGCATGGTGAGCCAGCAGGTAATAATGAACGAGATTCTTGTGGAGCGACGCCATGAAAGCATCATAGCCGCCGTTCTCGAGCCCTACCCCATCGTTGACCCCGGCATTGTTGACGAGACCATCGATACGGCCAAACTGATCGAGAACTGTCTTTACAGCTTGTGCAGAAGCTTTTGGATCGATGAGTTCGGCGACGGTTTGCCAGGCTTTGCCGCCCGCGGCTTCGACGGCGGCGATGGTGGCCTTGTTATCGGTTTCATTGCGCCCCACGATGAATGGGAGTGCGCCTTCCGCGGCCAGCACTTTCACGATGCCTTCGCCGATGCCTTTTGCACCACCGGAGACGATGATCACCTTATCCTTTAATTCGAGGTTCATAGCTTATAAAATTTTATCGCATTACCGCCAAAGAAGGCGGTCTGCTCATCGGTTGAGAAATTGGAGAAATAGTCCTTTACTATCTGCAGCATCTGTTCATAGCTTGCCGCCACGAGACAAACGGGCCAATCGGAGCCGTAAAGGATGCGGTCGGTGCCAAAGGCTTCCACGACGGTATCGAGATAAACCCGGAAATGTTCGGGTTTCCAGTCATACCAGTCGGCTTCGGTCACCATTCCGGAGATCTTGCAATAGAGATTGGGAAAGGCTCCCGCGGAACGGATCGCATCCTTCCATTCATCGGTGATATACCGGTGTTTGATGTGCGGTTTTGCGATGTGATCGAGCACGAAGGGCTGGTCGGGAAAAGCCCCTACGAATTCCTTTGTGTAGCCCAGCTGATCGGGATAGATGAGGATATCGTAGGTGTAGCCGTATCTGTTCAGTTCGGAGATTCCGCGTTTGAAAGAAGGTCTTAGCATCAGGGCGCGGTCGGTCTCGCCTTGCAGGACATGGCGAAAGCCCTTTAGCTTTGGAAATTTTTTATAGTGTTGCAGGCGTTGTTCGAGATCCGCATGACGCAGGTCGACCCAGCCGACCACGCCCCTGATGAAATCGTTCTTTGCGGCGTGATCGAGCAGGTATTCGGTCTCGTCCTCGGACTGATCGGCCTGGACGGCGACGCAGCCGTCGATGTCGTTGGCCCGGAGGATGGGGTGGAGGTCGGCGGGCAGGAAGTCGCGCTGGATGACCTTCATCTCGTCGGTGATCCAGGCATCCCGGATTGGATCGAACTTCCAGAAATGCTGATGGGCATCAATGGTTATTGGCTTAGCTGACGACATAAGCTTTTACGTTTTGCCGGGCCTCCCCCAGATAGTCGATCCCCAGTTGGACGACATCACCCGGTTGGAGATAGACGTTGGGTTTCATCCCCAGTCCCACCCCGGCCGGTGTCCCGGTGGAGATGACGTCGCCTGGCAGCAGGGTCATGAACTGGCTGGTATAGGCGACCAGGAAGGGAATATTGAATATGAGATTGGACGTATTACCGTCCTGCATCTTTTTATCGTTGACGTTGAGCCAGAGGCGAAGTTTGTGCGGGTCGGGGATCTCGTCCGCCGTGGCGAGCCAGGGGCCCATGGGTGCAAAGGTGTCGCAGCCCTTGCCTTTGTCCCAGGTTCCGCTGCGTTCGATCTGGAATTCGCGTTCGGAGACGTCGTTGTGGAGACAGTAGCCTGCGACGTATTGCAGGGCTTCGCTTTCTTCCACATAGGAGGCTTTTTTGCCGATGACCAGCGCGAGTTCGACCTCCCAGTCGGTTTTCTTGCTGTTCCGGGGGATCATGATGTCGTCATTGGGGCCGACGAGGGCCGTGGTGGACTTCATGAAGATGACGGGTTCGGGCGGCGGGGTCGCGTTTGTCTCTTTGGCGTGATCGGAATAGTTGAGGCCGATGCAAACGATCTTGGAGGGCCGGGCGATGGGTGCGCCCAGACGGGTGCCGGATTTTACTTCCGGGAGGTTGTTTTTGTTTTCTTCCACGAACCGGGAGAGCCGGCGAAGGCCGTCGGTCCCGAAGAACTGTTCGTTATAGTCTTCGTTTATTGCGCTTACGTCGTATTGTTTTCCGCCGAGGATGATGCCGGGCTTTTCCTTATTGAGCTGACCGTGTCTGATGAGTAACATTGTTCTAGTTGTTTAGTTTTATGAATCCGCCGTCGATGGGATAGTCGGTGCCGGTGATGAAGGAAGCCTCGTCGCTGCAAAGATAGAGGATCAGCGCGGCGATCTCTTCGGGTTTTGCCATCCGGCCGATCGGCTGGGTCTTTGATAATTTCTCGAACATCTCCTGTTCTTTGCCCGGGTAGTTCTTTTTCAGAAAGCCATCCACGAAGGGGGTATGGACGCGGGCCGGCGAGATGCAGTTGCAGCGGATCTTGTCCTTGAGATAGTCTTTTGCCACCGAAAGGGTCATGGAGTAGACCGCACCTTTGGTCATCGAGTAGGCGAACCGGTCGGGGATGCCTACCGTCGCGGCGATGGAGCACATATTGATAATGGTGCCGCCACCGTTCTTCCTCAGCAGGGGAATCGCAGCATGGAGACAGTTGTAGACTCCTTTTATATTAACACGGTAGAGGCGGTCCATATCTGCTTCTTCCGTGGACTCTGCCGTACCGATATGCGAGACTCCGGCGCTGTTGATCAGGATATCGAGTTTTTCGAGGCCGGCGAAAAGCGTATTTGTTTGCTGCTGATCGGCTACATCGGCGATGGCGGCTTTTGCGTTGGCGCCTATTTCTTTCGCCGTGGCGTTTGCCTGTTCTTCGTTGATATCCGCGACATATACCGTCGCGCCCTGTTTTGCCAGCAGGACGGCTACGGCTTTGCCGATGCCGCTGCCCGCGCCTGTCACTACTGCCTTTTTTCCTTCGAGACTAAACATTTTTTATTTGTTCAATGAGAAAATCTTATCCATAAGCCGCCATTTTTCACCGGGGCGGCCACCGGGGATTGCAACCTGAAACTTCCACATCAATTCTTCCCAGCGCCGAACGGCGGGGTTGGCGGCGTCCATGGCTGCTTTTTTTTCAAAGCTGAAGCCTTCGCCCGTCTCCATGATCATGAAGAGGCGATCTTCCAGCCGGTATATTTCCATCTGCACGATCCCGCCGTCCAGGATGCTTGCCTTTATTTCGGGCCAGACATCCCGATGCCATTGTTCGTATTCCGCAATGAGGGCCGGGTCGGATCGAAGGTCAAGGGCAAGACAGTATCTCATGCGAGTGCGGCTTGGGGTTTTGTTATTCCTTTGACCTTATGTCCTTTCAGGCCGAAATACAGGATGAAGGCAAAGCAGATCATGGGCATGATATAGGCGATTTGGATGTTGCCGCCGGTGTTGTCCGAGATAAGGCCCATCATCAGCGGAGTAAAGGCGCCGCCGATGATCGACATCACGAGGAAAGAGGAAGCCAGTTTGGTCTCCTCGCCGAGATCTTTTATGCCAAGCGCGAATATCGTCGGGAACATAATGGACATGAAGAAGGGGGTCGCGGTGATGGCATAGACGGAGGTGCGGCCATGGGTGGTGATGGCAATGATAACGAGTACAATATTGATCGTCGCGTAAAGACTCAGCAGCCTCGCCGGCTTGATATACCGCATAAAGAAGGTTCCGAGGAACCGGCCGGCCATAAAACCCAGCATCGCTCCATAGGCAAGGATATCGCCCGCCTCTTTTTCCGGGATATTAGCCGTATACCGGGAGAACCGGATAAAAAAGCTGAGTACGCCTACCTGTGACCCGACATAGAAGAATTCGGCGATGACGGCCCAGCGGACATGCGAGATGCGGAATATCCCGAGTGAAAATTTCGTGGTATGCTCGTCTTTTGGTTCGGGCAGTTTTGTGAAGATAAAGATGATGGCGATGAGGGTCAGGACGGCGGCGATGACCACGTACGGCATCTTCAGGGAGTTGGCTTCCGTTTGCAGATAGGCCGTCAGTTCGCCACGGGCGGCCATCGCGTCCAGTTCCGCCTTGCTGTGTTCGATACCCGAAAGAATAAAATGGGTGCCGATCAGGGGTGCGACGAAGGCGCCGAGTCCGTTGAACGATTGTGCGAAATTGAGCCGCTGTTCGGAGGTATCCGGTTTGCCGAGGATCGTGGCGTAAGGATTGGCGACGGTTTCGAGAAAAGTGGCGCCGCTGGCCGCGATGAAGAGGGCCAGCAGGAAGAGCCCGAAGCTGCGGTTATCGGCGGCGGGTAAAAAGATCAGCGCTCCGACGGCGTAGAGGAAGAGGCCGCAAAGGATGGCCTTCTTATAGCCAAAGCGGTGGCAGAACAGGCCGGCCGGGATGGCGATAACGAAATAGCCGAGGTATACGGCAAAATCGATGAGGGACGATTGCGTATCGCTCAGCTGACATACCTTCTTCAGATGCGGGATCAGAATGCTGTTGATGTTGTGCAAGAATGCCCACATGAAGAAGAGGGAGCAGATGAGAATAAACGGGAATAAGTATTTATTTTTTGACATGCGCTCGTATGGTTATGCCTTCGTTTAACCTTCAAAGAAAACACATTTCGCCGGAGAATCAGCCTCTTATGTTATCCGAGTATTAAGTTATTTTAACATCATTTGGCGAATTTAGGCTAGTTTCAGGAATATCTCATTTTCGGCCGAATTGTTTGTCGGCAAAATTCATATACTCCTGCCAGTCATAAAGCGTGAGGTCATGTTTGCCGTTGCGGATATGATAGCGGATGGTCTCGCCGGCCGGGTGCTCCAGCGAGGGCATACTGTCGGTTTCGAGGCCTTTCTTTTTATAGAGATGCCAGACGGGACCGGCGAGCCGGGCGCTGAGGAATTCGCCTTTGGGATCGGACCATTGGTCGCCGACGGCGCTCGCGACATAAAGGGGCCGCGGAGCGATCAGGGCGAGCAGTTCGAACTGATCGGTCGGCATGGCGGCGGGGTCGTTGCCGAATTGTTTGTAGTTGGCGCCGAACCACCAGGGGAATTTATCATTAATGATGGCGATGGTCTCTCCGTAGTCGCGCTTGCCGAGGGCGGCGCCGCCTTCGCCGGATTCGTTGGACACGACGAGCGCGAAACGTTGGTCGTTGGCGCCGGCCCAGACGGCGGCTTTGCCGAGCCGGGAGTGGCCGATGACGATGAGTTGGTTCCGGTCGACGGCAGGGTTTGTGACCAGGTAGTCCGCTATGCGGCTAAGTCCCCAGGCCCATGCGCCCATGGCGCTCCATTCCCAGGGTTGGATGGCGAGTTTATCGGCCAGGCGGGTACGGATACCCGTTTGCCAGCCGTCGGGGCGATCGGGTTCGATGTCCCAATACCAGGCATATGCTACGCCATAACCGTGATCGAGAATCGTCTTTAGCGGCCACTGAGCGGAGGTTTCGGTTTGTGCATTGGGAGTGAAGCTATAGCCGACGAAGACAGGAACTTTTCCTTTTTTGTTTTTTGGGAGCCAAAGGACCAGATGGAGCCTGGCGGCGGTGTCGGTGGCTGAAAAATACAGGGTGAGCTCTTTTTTTATCCCAATGTCGGTGGATTGGGTTGCCGTGGCCTGGACCCTGAGGGGGATTGAGTTAGCCGGCAGGCGACCGTAGACATTTTTGGCGAATGAATGCAGCATTGCCGGGCGTTGGACGGCTTCCCAGTTTTTTATCGTGGTGAGATCGAGCTTCGGCTCTTCATAGGGCGGCACCTTCGACTCGTCGAGGTTGGCCGCGGGCGGCGTGCAGATCTGATACACCTCGCTGCCGGCGAGGAGGAAACAACCGAGACCATAGTCTTCGAAGTCGGGGATCTTATCGTAGGTGACGGGCTGGCCGTCCTTTGGTTCTTTGCCCGTACCCTGTACCCAGCCCAGCATGCCGTTGGGATGTAGGGACTCGGCAGCCAGAGCCGTCCATGCTTTGGCGACGATGGGATAGTATTGTTTCTTGTCGAGGAAACCGTTGCGGATGCCCCAGGAGATGCCGTAGGTGAAAAGGGCGGTGCCGCTGAGTTCCTTGCCGCCGAAATGTGTGGAGTCGTGGAGGCTGCAATTCCAATAACCGTCGGTGCGCTGCAGGGGAACGATGGCGCTGACCATGTCTTTGTAATCCTGCAGATATTCGGCGCGATGCGGATTATCGAGCGGCAGCATCGAAAGCACACGGACGAGGGCAGCGAGCACCCAGCCGTTGCCGCGGCTCCAGTAGCAGTTCTGCCCGTTGGGTTCCTTATAGGGCGGTACGAAATCTTTGTCCCGCCACCAGAGATGTTCTTCGGGGTTATAAAGCCCATGTGTGCCGTGGACGGTCTTTGTATAGTGATAGAGATCGTACATCTTTCGGAAATAGGACGTGTCGTGGTACTCGACACCCAGCCGGGTGAAGACGGGCATGGCCATCTGGATAGCGTCGACCCAATGCCAGTCGTCGGCTTTGTCGCTGTGGACCATATTATCGATCGAAGCCTTGATGGCCGTGATGCGGTTTGGCTGCGGATCGAGTTTATAAAGATCGATCCAGGTCTGACCGGCGCACTGATCGTCGGCATTGCGGTTGGTGACACCGTTGCGGGGGGTCCAGTTGTGTTTGTTGCCCCAGTCGATGGCATAGTCGAGATAGGCTTTTTTGGGGTCGATGGAGTATAATGCCATCAGTCCTTCGTAGTAGACGGCGCGGGTCCAGATATTGCTTGGCCGGGCGATGTTGGTGACGATCTGCGTACCAGGGTCGGGCCATTTGGTCATGAAATAGGTGTTGGCCAGTCGCATGGCACGCAGGACATCCTGTTGCTGTGGTTGCGCGAAGGCGGTCGCTGTCGTTGCGATTACGAGAATGAAGAGGAGTGATTTTTTTCGCATGAGCTATTATTTAAGGCAGGGGTTTTAGTCCCGCCCATTTTACTTTCCATTTTCCGTTCCGGGGGATGCCGGGGTTTGGGGTCGTACAGCCGTCATAGCCTGCACACATCAGCGCGATGGCGGCGAGCAGGCCGCCGTTGCCCGGCAGATAAAGCCGGAGGCGGTCGTCCTGCCAGTTATGCCCATCGGGAAGGTACGTGTTCTTTTTCACCGGCATCAGCAGGGCATCGATTGCCTTTTCGGGCAGCCCGAGCCGGGTGGCGGTCATCGCCACTAACGGATAGTCCCAGCCCCAGGTGGTCTCCCAGTCCCAGTTGCGTTCCACCCAATCGAAGGTTTTATGCATGATAGCCGTGTCGAGGCCTTTTGTTTCCGGGAGAAACCCATAGGTGGCGAGGACGACCGGATGGTCGCCCCGGTAACGCGGGTTGGTGTAGGCATCGGTGGCGCTTTCAGTAGGATAATAGAGACTGTCGTATTGCGGGAGGGCGGCCAGGCCGGCTTCGACGCGTTGCCTGTTTTGATCCGGTGGAAGATCTTGCCGGCTGCGCCATTGCCGGGCAATGCCCAGCGCCCAGCGCCAGTAGGCCAGTTCGAAAGCGGGGTTGATGGTGCTGTCGGCCTTGAACCGTTCCTGCGCCGGGATGAGGCCGGGGCCAAGGATATAACGATGTGTCTTCTCGTCGTAAGCTGCGTAGGAGGCCATGAATGCGGCGGTGGAATCGACCAGGGGGCCGTATTTTTTTAGGATCGCATCCTTATCGGTTGCCGCGCGATAGGCCAGCTCGGCGAGATAGATGAAATGCGGTTGCTGCCAGATGAGGAAGGCGCCGACGGAAGACGGGCCTTCACGGCCGGCGGGGTCGGTCATCTTCTGCCAGCGGTAGCCCTGGTAGCCCTGACGTCTTGCGAGGTTTTTCGCGCTGTCGGCGGCGGTGAAGTACCAGTCCAGTGAGCGTTCGAGGAGTTGGGGTTGGTTCCAGAGTGCGAATTGCGCTTCGTGCCACCAGTGCATCTCGAGGTGGGGCCGGCCATACCAGCTGTTGTAGGTGAGGCCGGTTTCCTGTGGCGGGTAGTCCGCGGCGTCCTGGATGCGGAGGAGGTATTGCGAGAGGATGATGCGGCGTTCGAGTTCGGTGGCGCGGGGGTCGGTGCTGCCGGTGAAGTCGACGGCAGCGGATTGCGTCCAATAGGCGCGCCAGGATTGCGTGGATTGCGCCTGGATTTGCGCGTAGCCGGTGGGTGCGGTTGCTGCGGCGGGTGCACGGGGCGTGAAGAGTGCGGTGAACGCAAAACTGTCCGATGCCGAGGGAAGAAGAAAGAAGTAATGCGGCTGGGACTGGGATAACGTTGCGTTGCTGTGCGTTGTTTGGAGATAATAGACGGTGGTGTCGAGTTGGTGCTTGAAGAGGGTTTGATCCTGGGTTGAATTGATTATTGTCGTGCTATGGGCTTCGGGGTGGGTCCAGTTGTCGCCGTTGTCGGCGAAGCTGTTGGTAGGATATGGAAATCGCAGCCTGATCCGGAGGCGATGTTCACGGAGTAATGCCGAGTTTATCTTTATGGCGATGGCGTCGGTCCGGGGGTCACAGAGGGTGGACACGTCGACGGGTGTCCCTTCGAGGGTGAAATGGCTTTTTATCTCGCCTGACCAGAGGATGAGTTGCTGATGGATGTCCTTAAGGTCGGCGAGGGTGGCGGGAGCGCCGTTGCGCTTTTGCAGCTCGAGGCCGATGTTTCCGAGTTGAAGGCGATGAGGATTCTCGCGGAAATAGTCGACGGCCTTGTTCTTCAATTGAACGCTATAGGTTCTTTCCCGGCCGTGTATGTTGTAAGGCTTGAGCGTTTCGCTAAATTTGTAATTGTTCGTGTTGGAGAAGCTGTGCCAACCCCATTCGGATTGCGTTCCGAGCGGGATGCCTTTATCATAATCTTCGGGGTAGGATTGGAGGCCCGTGATATCGACGGTGAACGCAAAGCGGCCGTTGCCGACGGAGAGAGAGCCGAGGGGATCGGCTTTTTCATTGACCGGGTTATGACGTTGGACCAGGGCGTGACGATCGATCGCGCCGTCGGTCGGGCTGTCGGTCGCGCGCTGACGACTGATCGCGCTGTCCGCCTGTTTTGGCTTGAGTTCGTCGGGTACCGCCCGGGTGTGAGCGGTCCAGATAAATTTGCTGGGGGTCGTGAAGAGGGCATTGATCGTACCATAGTCTATCGCGGCACGGGGATGGAATTGTGCCGACTGCATATACTTTATGATACTATAATAAAGCCGGCGGCTTGCGGGCCGGTCATCGGGCAGGTCGGGGCCAAGATCGGCGCTGCTGACGATAAGACTCCCCTTCCCTACCCTTGCCTCGAAAATGAGTCCAAGCCGACGATTGAGAAACCAGGTGTCGATAGGCTGCACCAGCGGGCGGAAGTTTTTTGGAAAGTCTTCGAGATGCATCACCTGCGCCTTGTTGAGAATGTCCCACCACTGAAAATTGCTGTGGTAGCTGGTGGGAAAGCCGGCAAATGCGGGAGCATGCGGATCGAGGAGGATACCCAGGGTATGCGGCGGCCGCATCTTGAACCAGGATGTATTCCAGAAGACGGGGGTGAAGTTCATGATCACCTCTTTGCCTTTAACGATCCGGCCCGCGGCATTGCAAAAGACTTTACCGCCGTTGTCGAGGATATGCCGCGCGCTATCATTCAGCGCTCTGCAATAGTAGATACCGGCGTTATCGACGGGCTGCTGCGGCGGATAGACCCAGCAATCCCAGTCATTTGCGTAGGTCGTATTGCGGATGCCGATCCTTAGGCGGAGATGGGCGGCCTTTTTGACCGTATTCAGCGGCACCTGTATTTCGCCGAGCGCCGTGACATCACCTGTAGGGATAGGTTTTGTAATGGTTCCTTTTGCAAGAATGTTTTTGTCATCGTCGGTGAGTGTCCAGTCGACGATGGCGCCGGGCAGGTCTCGTTGACCATAGTGGTAGATCTCGACCTGCGCCCTGAGTGTATCGGTGTTGTGGTAAACAAACCTCGGCAGCAATGCCAGTGGAACGGTAGAATTGCAAAACCGCGACCACTCCTGCGCATTCACATAGCCTTTCTCCTGCCAGAGGGCGTTGAGGACGCCCACCAATGCGGTTCCCTGACCGGAATAGTCGGTGAGGCAAAGCAACTGAAATCCCGCGGAGCCCTTTGTCCGCAGCGATTTTTCGATCTCGGCCTTATAACAGAGGGTCTGCAGTTTACCCGAAGCCATCAGGAAGCGGCGGGCCTCGTCCGCCATGCCTTGTCCTGCGAGGTCATCGCGAAATATCTCGAAATTCTTCTCTTTGTAAACACCGGTGTACCTGGGTATCTCGGAAAAATCGGGATAGGCACACCATTGTCCCATCTCATGTGTGACATAGGGGACGGTGAATTTGTCGACCACGGACTCGTAGTCGCTTTGCGATTCGGGCAGGCCGGTCCAGTTCAGTCCACGCGGACCGGATTTGACCATATAGTCATTATCGGGGATCAGGGGCCAGTTGCTGCCGACATCGGCGCCGGTATAGACCCGGCGGTTGTCCGTCGCCTTCCAGTAGTCGACGAAGCGGCTAAGCCATTCCGCCTGATGACCGCCGCGGGGTTCGTTGCCATAGGCCAGCATACAGAATGAAGCGTAGTTGCCATAGGCCTTTGCGATGCGTTTGACCTCCGCCCAGAGAAAGTCGTCGACGGGTTTTCCATCGCCGAGTGAAGTTCCGTGGTTTGCCCAGGAGGGTCCTTCGGGCTGGAGATAGAATCCCACGCGGTCGGCGGCCTGGAAAGCAGCTTCCGGTGGGCAATAGGAATGGAAGCGCAGGTGATTGAGGCCATAGGCCCGGGCCTTGCGGAAGAGCCGTTCCCAGGCGGGTTCATCCATCGGCGCGTAACCGGTGAGCGGGAACTCACAGTTCTCGACCATCCCGCGGAGATGGATGCGGCGGCCGTTGACGGTGAAATGGGTGCCGTCGACCCGGAATTCCCGCATGCCGAATTCGATGTTTCTCGTATCGCCGGTGTTCAGCCTGACCGTGAGGCGGTAGAGGGCGGGATCAAACTCGTCCCATAGTAACGGATGATCGCCCATGGGATAGTCGATGGTCAGGGAATCGCCGGAGAGCGTGTAGGTATGGGCAGGAAGGTGTTGATGTATGGAAGTGTTGAAACTGGCGGCAGCGAGCGTGATCGTCCCTGCGCCGACGGGCTTGCGGGAGTGAAGGAGGATGCGGACATGCGCGATCCTGCGGGCTAGATTGGGGAAGACCTGTACGTCGTCGATCCAGGTGGAAGGGCGGGCGGTGAGGAGGAGTTGGCCGACGACGCCATTCCAGTTGCCCTGGGTCTGATCGGTGAGGGAATGGGAGTCGGGGCCGACATTGATCGCTTTGATCCGATTGTCGATGCGCAGGGTGATCCGGTGGCGGCCGGGGATGAGGCCGTCGAGGTCGAAGCACTGCGCCGTGCTGAAGCCATATTGGCGACCGACGGGTTTGTCATCGATCCATACCGTGGTTTCGCTATGGGGCCGTTCGAGTGTCAGCGTGAGATGGCGACCCTGCCAACCTGCAGGAATGGTGATCTCGCGTTGATACCAGGCGGCGCCGACATAGTAGTTTGGCGGGGTGAGCCAGAACGGAAATTTAAGATTGCCGGGCTGCCGGTATTGCGCCATGCGGGGATCGAAGAACCAGCTGCTATCGTAGATGCTGGCGGTCCATTTGGTATCGACACTAAGGCGATCGCCCTTACCGTTTTGCATCATTGAACCGGGAAGATGAACGGAGTCGGGGAGCCGTTGCGTATACCAGCGTGCGGCTTCGCCTTCGTCGTGGGGATCCATGCGGAAGCGCCAGGTGCCGGCGAGGTTGAGCGTGTCCGCGGCGCTGGCGACAGTGCCAAGCAGGAGCAGTAATATGGCGATGGTCAGACGCATCAGGGCTTGAGGTATCGGGTTAGTATAAGTCCGTTGATCTGGCGGAGACCGGTGACGACGGCATTGGCGTTCAGCTTTGCCCCGGCCTCGTTGGTATGGGTGTGATCACCGGGAAAGAAATCTTTGACCTTATCGGGGCCGAGCCGATCGTATTGATCCGCGATGATGGCGTTGAGATCGATGAACCGGGCGCCGGTGGCGGTGGCCGTTTGCTGTGCCCAGCCGCCATAATCGTTATTTGCCCGGAGCACTTTTCCGTCTTTGAACATATTACGCGGGATCGGGCTGCAGATGATCGCCGTAGCCCCTTTTGCTTTTGCGTCAGTAACGTATTTCCGCATGTACCAGCCGTAGGTATGGACGGTCTCGTTCTTTTTCAGGATCGGGTTATAGATATTGCTCGAATCTTCCCCGATGCCCTTTATGGTCCCGCGGGCGCGGGCAGTGTCGTCCAGCGGCCCGCCGTCGTTGTGGCCGAATTGCATGATGACATAGTCACCGGGCTTTAGCTGACTGAGCACCTTGTCCCAATGGCCTTCCGTGATAAAGGTGCGGCTGCTGCGGCCGCCGAGCGCGTAGTTGCGTACGGCCAACTGAGTGGTGTCGAAGGACTGATCGAGAAAGCTGCCCCAACCCCAGAGGTTGCCATCGCCCTTTCCTTTACCGTTTTTTACCGTGGAGTCCCCGATGATGTAAAGCGTGGGACGCTGATCGGGGACGAGGGCGAAGAGACCGAAAAGGAGGAAAAGATATTTGTACATGGACGTAGTTTTAAAGGTTCACATTTCTTGAACTGGTGACGGCGACTTTTGACCCATCCTTTGTATTGATGACCAGTTTTTTTGTTTGCCAGTCTTTTGCAAAACTGATCGCACCGGCGGTGGCCGCATTGATGGTCGTGTTTTCGATATGTACCCCGGTGATCAGGGATTGCTCCAGGCCGCCGGCGACGATCGCTTTTTTGGCGCTGGCCACGGTGATCCCCGAGACTTCGATATCCTTGAAATGCGGGGTGCCTCTCTCCGCGGGTTCCACTTTGTGCAGCATCGTCTTCCAGTGAGCGGGGATGGAATCGGGGTTATAGCCGGCAGGCAGGGTGGAATAGCTGTAGGCAGGGTTCCAGTTCATGGTGAAGAGGATGGCATTGCCGACGCTGTCCATGTGGATGTTGCGGACATGGATGTCTTCTACCGTTCCACCCCGTGTCGTGGCCGATTTTATGTGAAAGCCGTTGCCCGTTCCTTTTGCGATGAGGTCGGTGGCCAGGACGTGGCGGATGCCGCCGGAGGTCTCGCTGCCGATGGTCAGCAATCCACCGCCTTTACGGGCGGTGCAATGACGGATGACGACATATTCGGTGGGGCGGTTGACGCGAAGGCCATCCCAGTCGCGACCGGCTTTGAGACAAAAGTCATCGTCGTTGCAGTCGATATCGCAGTTTTGGACAAGTACCCAGGAAGAAGAGTCGATGTCGACGCCGTCGGTGCTGGGGCCATGACCGTTCTCATTGTTGCGGACGGTGATCCCGTCGACGGTGACATATTTTGAGTAGAGTACCTGGCAGGTCCAGAAACCTGCGTCGATGAATTTGAGTCCTTTTATCGTGATGTCTTCGCTGTTTTGTACGAGCAGGGTGCGGACGCGTTTTGCGTCGTAGTCGACGATCCACCGAAGGCCTTTTGCATCATAGGTCTTGCGCATGTTCCAGTATTTGTCCCAGCAGAATTTGCCGCGGGCGTTCACCGTTCCTTCGCCGGTGAGGGCGGCTTTTTTTACGTCGATGATATTGATGAGCGCCGCGGGCCAGCGCATTTCGATGCCGGCGATGCGGGTGTCGATCTCGGGATAGTCGGCGAAGTCCTGGCTACCGAGCAGTTCGACACCTTTGGCGAGGTCCAGTGTTACGCCGGCTTTGATGAAGATTGAGCCGGTGAGATATTTTCCGGGGGCGAGGGTGACGATGCCGCCGCCCTTTGCGGCGCAGGCGTCGATCGTCTTCTGGATAGCCTTTGTCGCGAGCGTGGCGCCTGTATTGTCTGCGCCGGTGACGGGGAATGCCGTCTTTGACGTGGGGAGGCTCCGGGCACCGACCCTGGTCGTCCAGTCGGGGTCGTTGTTTGCGGATGCGTTGGTGGCGATGATGACCAATAAGAAAAACAGGTACTTCATTATTTCGTTTTTAGTAGTGTTATGCTCATGAGACCGATGACCACGTCATGGGCGGTGGCGCGAAGGACGAGGTGATCGAGTTTTTTTGTTGGGTTGATGTTCATCTCGAGAACGGTGGCGGCGCCGCCGTCGATGGCCCGATTGGTGAGGCCTTTTATACTGGTATATTTCGGCCGGTCGATGGGTTCGCCGGTTTTGAGGCTGACGCGAAGGGGATGCGGTGCACCGGTGGTGAAGGCGAGGCCATCGTCGAGACAATCTTCTTCGATGGGCCACCAGTTGCCGGGGTTGTCGAGCGGGAGCCGATCGGTGCTGCCGTCGGTGTAATAGACCGTGATGAGCCCGTTGGTCATGCGGGATTGCATGGGGTTGGTGGTGCCTGCCATCAGAAAGACGGCTTTTGTGGCGTTGCCGGTGAGTGGGATGGATACCGAGTCGGGGAAGTTGTCCCAGCGGGTGGTGAAGATGATGTTACGGCCCTTTTGCGGGGTGATCAGTGTTGCGTTGGGCAGTTTGATCTCACCTGCGGCGCGGAGGCCGGCGTCGTCGATATTAGCGGTGACGAGGGGGTAGCACCAGTTGCCGATGCCCTGGGTGGGGATCTGTAGGGTTGGGACGGCGGGGCGGGGTGAGAGGTAGCGGGGTTTGAAGATGTTGGTTACGGAGTCGTTGAAATAATTGGTGAGGTCGATGGGTTGGGGAGTGGACTTTTTTGACATGACGGTAACGTGGAAGATGTCATCGGTGGAGATGGTTATCTGGCGCGTGACGACGGTCGATTGCACAGGGACATTGACATGCCAGACCGGCGCGGGCGGCACTACCACCCGGCGTGTACCAAGCCGAAGGACAAGCGTCATTGGATGAGAGAACCGGGAGGTTATCGTGTATCCCTCTGTGTTACCCTTTCTTTTGAAGTCGATGTCGATATCGGGGATATGAAGCGAGGCTTCGGGCCATTTGGCGGGCCAGCCGGGGGTGATGGTGAGGGTATCGTGGAGAGCGTCGGGTTCGATGCCGAAGAGACCTTCGACGAGGCTGCGGGCGGCCATGCCGATGGGATCGCCGAAGTCGCGGTAGAGTTCGCCGCGGACGGCATCGTAAGAAGAGAGTTGCTGGAAGTTGCCGGGAGAGGCATCGAGGTACATGCTCGCCACAAGTGAGCCTTTCCAAAGGCGGAAGGCTTCTTCGGGACGGTGCCCTTGCCAGTACGCCAATGCGGTGTTCAGCGATTCGGCGAGGGCTACGTTATTAAGCGACCAGGTATAGGGTTGCCAGTTGGTAGTGGAAATGGTATACAGCGTGTTGTCGTCGAGGCCGGCGGCGCGGATGGGGATGTGCGGGATCTGGCTGTCGATGTACTCCAGGGCCCGCGAGTTTTGAGAGTCGGCACCGACCCGGCTATCGATCGCCTGATAGATGGTCCAGACACCGGGTGCGGTGTGGAGATTAGGGTTGTGGCCCCAATCAAGATATTCGGCCCAGGTGCCTTGCTGGGGAAGCCAAAGTTTCTTGTTGATGGCGTTGAAAATATGATCGGCTTCGGCACGGTAGGGCGCCGGGTTTTCGCCAATGAGGATGGCAAGATCGGCTGCGAGTTTATTGGCGCGATAGTTATAGGCGGAGGAATGGGTGACGCCGCCGCCGCCGTATTCGAGGGCGTCGCTGGCCCAGATGCAGCAGTAGGCGTCATAGAGTCCGTCACCGTCGGGATCAAAATTTCTTTTTTCCCAGGCGAGATGGCGTTGCAGCACGGGCCACATTTGTTTGACGTAGGCGGTATCGCCTGTCCAATAAAAGTGCGTCAGCAACTGGTCGATGAAGACCAGGTTCATATCGTAATGATGCGGGCGGATATCGCCGTTGGGATTGCGACAGATATAGCCGCTGCTGAAGAGGCTGGTGCCGATCTTTTCGAGTTGCCGGGCGAGATGAAGGGCGGTGTCGGCAATGACCGGACCGTCGGTGGGGGTGGTGATTTGGGAGAGGGCGTAGGAGGAGAAATGTTGTCTTGCGCGGTCGTGCCAGCCAAGCGGGTCGGCGACATAAGGTCCGCGCCAGGCGGGGAGATGTTGGCGCCAGGCTACGGCGCCATGCAGGTAAGAGGGCGCTTCCCAGATGGCATCGGCAGCAACGGCGAGGGCTCCGCCAAGGGTGTTGATCCAGGGATCGGGGGTTTTTAGCAATACCCGGGCAGTGAGTTCTTTGCGGGCCGATTCGGCGGCTTTGAAGAGGGCGGGGAGGTCGGCGTATACCGGTTTGGCGGAAGCTGCAGCCGCAGTGGCTATGGCGGCCGGGTCGCCGGCCGCAGCTCCCGGCGTGGAAGCGGGGTTGCGGATCAGGATATAGAGGGTGTCGCGGATGGTCAGTTCGGCATGAAGAACGGGATACTTGTCGGTGGTGAGCTTTGTATCGGGGGGAAAGACGCCTTCGAGGGTTTTGTTGGCGCCATAGGCGAGATGGAAGGAATTGCCGCTGATCGTGTATTGGTTCTCGTGACAATTGGCGGGATCCAGATCGAAGGAAGATTCCGGGTCGGCGCCGATGTCGCCGTCGCGGGAGAATTTCTTGCCGGTGGCGCCGCCGAAGCTGGCGCGGAGGGTGGGTTGGCCGCCGGTGGCATTCAAGCGGAGGATAAGGCCTTCGGCATCTGCAAGGGCAAGAAGCGCAAGACGGAGGGTGGCGTTGCCGAGAGCCGGGTCGCGGATCTCATAGAGCATGCAACCAGGGCGATAGCTTGCTTTTATGAATTTGGCATGGGTAAGGCCGAGACTGAGGTTACCACCCATGCCAGGCATATAGAATGCGAACTCCGGAAGATCGCCGGCCTCCACGCGGAAGGCGGTATGAGTGCCATAGAGGGCGCGGTTGAAGCGGCGGGTCCCGTTTGTGATAACAAAGTCTTCCCCTTCGGGGTGGTAACGGACGGTACGGGTTTGGGCCGGAGCAAGCGCCGGGAACAGGATGATACAGGCGATATAGAGATGCCAATGCTTCACGATCTGGCGGGGATCAACGGGGTGAGGGTGACAGGCCCCATCAGCCCTTCGTCCACCGGGGTCCATTTTGATGCGTCGAACAGGCCATCGGGTCCGCGGTTGGCGCGGTCATGGGCCGGGAAGTTGGTGTTATAGAATTTTTTCCAGGGGATGTGTTTGCGATCCATATCGATGATCTTGTTGACCATCCCGCCGGTGACGGTGATCTGGAGGGTGTTATGGGGCTGGACGGCCGATGCGGGAATCGTCAGGCGAAACTCCGGGCCGATGAGCGTAGTGAGCTTTTGGCCGTTGAGCGTCACCTCGGCGTTGCGGACGACTTTGCCGAGATCGAGCAGCCATGCCGCGGCATTACCGCCGGGACGGGCGAATGTGGTGGTATATTTCACGGCGCCGGCGAAGGTCTTGTCGGCCCAGGGGCCCAGGTGTAAGTCGGTGCCGATAGGGATAGGCGCATCCGAAGGAGTATAGTAGGCGAACAGTGGGCCACGCGGCGCAACATTGGTCTCGACGAGACAGGTCCCGCCGGGGCGCAATTGCAGATAGACGGTGTTGCCTTTTTGATGGGCGAGACCTTTTTCACCGGTCATGGGGTCGAAGATGCCGGCGGCGGTAAAGGAGGTGTTCAGGCGGAGATAGCCGGTAAAGGGCTTTGTGCTCTTGTTGACGATGAAGTAAACCTTGCCGTTGCCATAGTTGCGGCGGATAAAGGCGAGGCTGTCGTCGACGAGGGTTTCGCGGGGGGTATTTTTTAAGAGGGCTCCGAGGTCGGCCTCTACGGGAAAGGAGGTCTGCGGGAAAGGAGTGGAAGGTCGGCCGAGCCCGGGGACGGAGCTGGGAAGATTCTTATAAACGAGAATGGTGATGCCTTGTTTTGCAAGGGTAATCAGCCGTTGAAAGGTGGCGGCCGGCATATAGGTACAGGCCGGAAGAAGGATGGTCTTGTATTGAGATGGCAGGGGTTGCTGCAGCTGTTTGTCGGAGACATAGTCGAAGGCATAGCCATGCGACTGCAGATAATCCGCGCATTCCCTGAAGCCCGTGTTGCGGAAATCCGGGTCCATCCGGTCATAGTGTTTCAGCAGCGCATTGCCGGGACCGGGTTCCGACCAGCTATCGTAGATGGGAAAGTACAAAAGGATGTCGTTGTCGGGTGTGCCTTGCTGGAGAAAGGACTGGCAGCGGGCGACATACTGATTAAGCGCGGAGAAATCCGGCCAGGAGGGGTCCATCGGGGTAAAGTGGACGGAAGCATAGAAGAGCCAGCCGGGGAAGGGATCGTTCAGCGGCGTATAGGCTGTCCCATGGTAGAAGACGTGGTTGACGCCGCCGAGGAAGAAACCGTCGATCGCCGTTTTTACATCGCTATAGGTGCTGAGGAAATGTTCGTTCAGCCAGGTGACGGTCTCTGCCGAGGCGAGCTTCTTTCCGGTGACATGGGCGGCGGAGGTTGCGAATTTATAGCGAAGGATCTCCTGGCCTTCGGTCTCGGGGATATCGCTGGCGGCATAGAGATCGAGGATATTGGCGGGGGCGCCGTGGGCCTGGTTGCGGATGAGGGCGCCTTTTGCATGTGCCCAGTCATGCCAGGGCTGGGTGAACTGTTCCAACAGCAGATCGGAGACCGTCTCGCGGTAGTCGCAGAGGACGCGACTGTTGTTCTCTTTTGTATCGCGGCCGAAGAGGGCGGGCAGGTGTTGGCGAAGATCGTAGCCGCGATGTTGTTGGAAGGCGGCGAAGAAGTTGGCGGTCCAGTTGGATTGGCCGCGGGAGTCATCGACTTCGTAGCTGTCGTTGAAGAAGCAGCGGAGGGGTGCAAGGTCGTGCCCGGCGAAGGCGGTGTCAAAGCGACTCAGGTATTTGTGCAGGGCCGTCGCGGAGAAATGATCGATGACATTACCCTCGGCGCCGGGGGCTGCGCGTTCGACCATTTTCCCATGCCAGCCGAGGAAGAGACCGTAGAGCGTCCAGTTGCTGCCGCCAGGCGCCGTCCAGCGGAGGTGGCCCGCCGCATCTACCCTATCGGTGAGATCGAGAATGGCGCCGCCGGAGGAATAGGCCATCAGGGTCTGGAGGGGCGCCGGGTCGGGGAAGCGTACCTGGAAAAGGGCGAGCGCCTGCAGGTCCTTGTTGGCGAACAAGGGTTCTTTCAGTTGGTCGATGGTGGTGGGCCGGCCGTCGGTATGAACATAGGGTTCCTGGCGGAATCCAATCGCCATGGTATCGGGCAAAGTGCTGCCGCCGGGAAGGGTCCAGGTCTTTACGAAGAGTTCCCGGCAAGCATAGGTGGAGTCGATGAGCGGTCCGCCGCCGAAGGGCCAGCCGGTACCTGTGGACATATCCAGGGCGAGGCCGAGGCGTTTGGCTTCCTTCAGCGTATAGGAGAAGAGGTCCATCCATTTCGGTGAGAGGTAGTCTACGAACTGGCTCTCGGTCCCTTTTACGCCATAGATGGGTGTTAGTTCGAGGCCACCCAGGCCGGCCTGCTGGTATTTTGTCAGATTGGCGGTCAGGTCTTGCCGGTTGACGGCACTCCCCATCCACCACCACCGGGTCCAGGGTTTTGTCTGCGCGGTGACGGCAGGCCATTGAAGCTGGGCGCGGAGGGTAAAGGGCAGGATCAGGAGAATGAATAACCGAAACAAGCGGCCGGCCGGATAACGCATGAGTTACACTGGTTTATGATTTTTTGCACTCCACAGCATACACTTCTTCCTTCCCTTCAAAGTTAGCGCGGAAAATGACCCATTTATTATCCGGGGAGAAATGTACGTTCGGCTCCAATTTATAGAATTGGTCCTTCATATTCACCAGTCGTTCGGCAACAAAATGATCCCCGTCGGGGTGGAAGAGATAGATCCAGCGGCCGTCCTTTGCGTGGGCGACCTGACCGGCATCCCCGCCATCGCCGCAGAAGAGCTTCTGGTCGGAGGCGACGTTGAAATGGATGGACCATTCGTCGCGGGTCATGGCGTATTTCTTTTCCACGCCGGTTTTCACATCCACTCCGCCGAGATAAAAGGTCTGGCCCTTGGGTATCTGCCAGTCGAAATAGATGGTCTTGCCATCGGGGCTGAAAAATTCGTGACCGGCGATCTCATTCTCCACGGTCCGTTTGTGCATCAGCCGCACTTCGCCGGACTTCATGTGAATGGTCCAGATACGGTCAACCTTCTGCCAGGGTCCTTCGTGGCAAAACATCAGCAGATCGGGATCGGTGGGGGAGAACTGGATATGACCGAGCCAGGTATTCTCGCCGTGGATCACCTTTAGTTCTCCCGTTTTCAGGTTGATGGTGAAGAGTTTGTTTGGGAGATGGGCGTCGAAGATGCGATCGAAGAAATCGTGTTTCTCGGGATATTTCCGGGAGATCTCTTTTTGCTCGTCGCTGGCCCAGCCGCCGGCCAGCAGCGTTTCGTCGGCGTTCAGCGTGGTAATGCTACCCTTGAAGTCGGCGGGGAAGACGAAGACGAGCCGGGTTTTGCCGGCTTCGATGCCCGTGTTATACACGCTGTCATGGCGTTGCCAGTATACACTTTTGCTGTGATGGCCGACGATCTCGGCGTTGCTGCCATTTTCGCTGACGCGATGAAGCGCCAGGGTTTTGAGGTCGACGGTATAGAGATGCTTTCCCGTGCTGTCGGTGGAGGAAAAGATCATTCTGTCGCCGAGGAATGGATTGTTGTGGAAATAAAAGCTGAGGTTATTGCCTTCTTTCCGGGACAGCCGCACTATTTTATGGTGGGTGTCCTGATCGATCCATTCATCGGGCATCGCTTTCTTCGGGCCTGTTTCTTCCAGCGGTTGCGCCAAAATTGTCGTACGAAGGAGGAGCATGACCGCTGGAAGAAGGAGGTGGGATAGTTTCATATTACAATCGATTTATTGATAGCCTGGGTTCTGGGTATAGAGTCCTGGCGCCGTAAGGATCTCCTGTTCGGGAACGGGATAGATCACGAAGGCCGGGATGACGTTGCTGATCGTCGTGGACAGGGTATCGGCGGCGATCCAGGTGTTCATCGTCGATACGGCCATGCCTTCGCGGACCAGGTCGTTCCAGCGGATGCCTTCACCGAGGAATTCGCGGCGCCGTTCTTCCATCAGGGTTGCGAGACTTACATTGGTCAGTGGGTCGATGCCGGCGCGGCTTCTGACCATGTTGACGATCTTGTCGACATCGGCCTGGGTACCGGGTGTGGCTCCATGAAGGATACATTCTGCTTTCATCATCAGCACATCGGTGTAGCGCAGGACGATGAAGTTGACGGGCCAGTCGTTATATGCCGTGCCGCGTTTGGCGATGTTGATGTATTTTTTGATAAAGGGATCGGAGGTATCCGTCGTCGGTGGGCTTTTGGTGTCGACGGGGTACTTCCACATGATATTGAAGGTATCGCGGACATCCATTTTGGCGCCCATACTGGCGGCGTACGAAGCCCGGAGGTTCCGGGAGATATTGTACGTGGACGAACCATAGCCATTGTTATAGGTTCCGGCGATGCCTACCCCACCCCAGTACCCAAGCGGCGTGAGCTGGCTGGGGAAGTCCGCGCCGTTGTTGGTACTCATATACTGGACGTCGAAGATCACTTCGGGGTTATTCTCGGCAGTATAGGAGAAGATATTGGGATAGCTGGCGCCGAAGGTAAACTGGTTACCGGCGATGATATCGTTAAACTGGGCAAGGGCCAGATTCCATTCGTTGCTGCCCATGGTGGGACCGTCGACGCCGTCATAGGTGGGGCCCGAACGGGTAAGGTATACCAGGCCGAGCATGCCTTTGGCAGCCCATTTGGTGGCGCGGCCGATGTCGGTGCCGGTATAGCTGGGGGGCAGGCTGTCGATGGCGGTGTTGAGATCGGAGATGATCAGGTCGTATACGTCCTCGACAGGGCTGCGTTTTACTTTTGTCACAGCGGCAGCCGACATCACGTGATCGATGATGGGCACCTGGCCATAGAGTCTGACCAGCTGGAAGTAGTAGAAAGCGCGCAGGAAGTGAACTTCGCCGGCGAAGCGTGCGCGGAGGGTGGGATTTGTAATATTCCCGCCTTTTGTCGTGAGATTGTCGAGTACGCTGTTGCAGGCGTAGATGCCATTGAAGTTGTTATCCCAGCCGGTGTTGATGAAGCCTACGGTGGTCAGATTGGGGGAGAAATTCCGGATGGCCTGCCAGTCCCGGTTTCCATCCGAGGTGGCCAGGATATTATCCGAACGGATCTCACCCATCCAAAGAACCTGATCGGCATAGGCGCGAAGCTGGTTATACGAACCGTTGACGGCCTGGGTGAAATCGTTGGTGTTGCTATAGAACAGGCCGGTGGTGATGCTGGACGGCGGTTGTTGGTTGAGTTGCTTATTGCAGGAGATGGCAAGGATGCCGAGGCCGAGGGCCAGGCTTCCTGCGATGCTATATATATTTTTTATTGCTTTCATTACACTTTGTTTGGAGTTTTAGAATACGAAATTGATCCCTCCGACCAGCGATTTGTTGAGCGGCGCGCCGCCATAGTCACCGGGCAGCGGATAGGTTCCGTTGGTGAGATTGGTGTTTTGCGCTTCGGGGTTTACGCCACCCTTGTATTTATCCGAGCCGATCCAGTTGAGGGCGGAGGCGTAGATGCGGGCGCTGGCGAAGATGCCGCTCTTGACGATGCTCTTCAGGTTAAAGCCCAGGGTGATGTTCTGGATACGGAGGAAGTCCGTCGAGTAGATCCAGTCCGTCGTTGTAAAGGGGATCTGGTAGGCAAACCCGATGCGGCCGCGGGCGGCGCTGTAGTTCTGGCGGGAGTCTACGAAGCGGTTGCGCCATACACCGAGCGTGGTGCCAAGACCGTTACCCGGGTTATCGATGGCGCGGGCGATATAGGACATTATCGCACCGCCGTGTTGGCCATACATCATGATATTCAGATCGAAGGCCTTGTAACGGAAGGTATTGGTGAGGCCGAAGGTATATTTCGGCGTAGGCTGCCCGGCGTGCACGCGGTCGTTGGCATCGATGAGCCCGTCGTGGTTGACGTCGAGGTATTTTTCATCCCCGGCAACCTGCTTTGGCAGCTTTGTCACTTTCGAATCGGCGATATCGGCCGGTGTCAGGATGCCGATGGTCTTGACGGCGAAGAATTCGTACATCGGTTGACCGATCTGCAGGATAAAGGGCGGGGTACCGGTGCCGAAGGCGTTGGGTACGTTGATGAGGGTCGACTGGCCGCCGAGGTCGAGTACTTTGTTCTGATTGAAGGCGATATTGCCATTGGCCGTCCAGCTAAAGTTGCGCGAACGGTAGATCGTGGCGCCGATGCCCAGTTCGAGGCCGCGGTTCTGAACGGAGCCGATGTTCTGCAGCTGCGATGTCGCGCCGCTGGCGGCGAGAGTGGGTACCTGGAGAAGAAGTTCGGTATTCTTTTTCTGATAGACGTCGAAGAAGATATTAATGCGGTTGTTCCACACCGTTGCATCGAAGCCCAGGTCGTAGGTGTTGGAAGTTTCCCATTGCAGGAAGGGGTTGGGCAGGCCGTTGGGGACCTGGCCGGTAACGGCGGTGGCGGTACTGCCGCCAAAGCTGTAGTTAGCCGGGGTAAGGGTGGGGATAGCGCCATAGTCACCGATATTGTTGTTACCCGACTTCCCCCAGCTGGCCCGGAGTTTCAGATCGTTGATAAAACCGACCTGCTGCATGAACTTCTCCTGGGAGACGCGCCAGCCCAGCGAGAGAGAGGGGAAGGTGCCGTATTCATTAGACTTGCCGAAACGGGAAGAACCGTCGCGGCGGAACGAACCGGAGAACAGGTATTTTCCCTGATAGCTGTATTGAAGACGGCCATAGTAGGAAAAGAGAGAGCTGTTGGACTCGGTCGTATTGCCGGTGACGGTAACGCCGGCAGTGGTGGGAATGGCGTTGTTGAGTGTGTTCACCAGGTCATTGGCAAAGCCGCCGGCCGTTTTTAGCGTGAAATTCTCGAGATGGACGTAGCTATAAGAGACCCCGGCGATCACGTTGATGGTATGGTCTTCGTGGAAGGTCTTTACGTAGTTGAGGGTATTCTCGTTGACGTAGTTCTGTTTGGTAAAGCCGCTGTAGGAGCCGGTGGCGTCCTTACCGGGGGTGTTCAGGCGATCGGTTACATTTCCGGCGACGAAATCGGAGACGTAGCTTTTTGTATTCTGATTGGATTGATCGTAGTTGAAGGTACTGCGGGCGGAGAGGCCGTTGATGATCGCATATTCGCCGTACATCGTATAGAGATTGCGGGTCGTCTTTACGGTGGAGATGACATTCTTCAGATAGGCTACGGGGCTTACGCTGGAGGTGGCCCAGCCATAGACGGCGTTCTTACCGGCGCCCGTGTTCATGCCCGCGCTGTCTTCGACGACGGGGATCATGTTGTACAGATGTTGCAACTGGTTGTCCTTGCCTTCCGCGCTGGGAGCCTGGATCACGGAATAGGTGGGTGCGATGTTAAAGCCCAGTTTGAGTTTTTTTGCGATGGTGGCTTCGACGTTGGCGCGGGCGCTGTAGTTGGTGTAGCCCGTATTGAGGAGAGCGCCGGCCTGGTTGAGATAGTTACCCGAGACAAAGTAGCGGACGGATTCGGTGCCGCCGCTGGCCGAAAGCTCGTAGTTCTGAAAGGGGGCGGTGCGGAAGGCCGAGTCCTGCCAGTTTACCAGTTCGATGCCCGGGTGGCCGGGCAGGGTCCAGCGGGGATCGGGCATGTACTTGTTGTTATAGGCAGTGGGTCCGAGACCGAGGATGGCCTGGCGTTGGGCGATGGGCTGATCCGCGGTGCGGCCGGTTCCGCTGTTGACCCAGTTATAGTTCTCCAGGTCGGTAGCCATATTGATCCATTCCTGGGGTTTGAGCATATCCAGCTTTCTTGCAACCTGGTTGATTCCCGCATTGGCGTTGACGGCCAGTCTTGTTCTGCCGACCTGACCACGCTTTGTCGTGATCAGTACGACGCCGTTGGCGGCGCGGGAGCCATAGATGGCACCTGCGGCAGCATCCTTGAGGACCTGGAGGCTTTCGATATCGTCGGGATTAAGATTGTTGAGGGGGTTGCCATTGGAGAAGCCTCCGGCGGTATTCTGGTTGGTGATATCCAACGGGAAGCCGTCGATCACATAGAGAGGTTCGGTGCCGGCGCTGACGGAGCCCGTCCCGCGAACGAGGAGGGTGAAGCCGGAGCCGGGCATTCCGGTCTGCTGGCGGACGGTTACGCCGGGCATCTGGCCGATCATGGCCTGGTCGATACGGGTGATGGGATGCTCCTGGATACTCTTGGTATCCATGGTGGCGACGGCGGCGGTAACATCGTGGCGCTTTTGCGTACCATAACCGATGACGACGACATCATCCATGGACTTGTCGCCTTTGACCATGCCGATATTTACCGTGGTGGATGCCCCGACGGAGATCTCTTTATCCTGGAAGCCGACGTAAGAGACGACGAGGACACCGTTTTTATGAACAAGGATGGTGAACTCGCCATTTGCATCCGAAGTGACAGCGTTGCGGGAGCCTTTGACGATGATACTCGCGCCGGGGATGGGTTGACCGGCTTCGTCGGTGACTTTACCTTTGACCTGATGTTGCTGCGATCCCTGATCCTGTGCCGACAGTGGCCCGGTAGACAGCAGGAGCAGCAGGGTCCAGGCAAGGGTGTACAATAAGCAGTTCTTTGCTCGGTGAAAGTTCATACTGGCAAGTGTTTGATTGTGTAGTAATAGTCGGGCGCCTGCCAGGCATGACAATAAAATAGCGGACTAAGGGAGTTGCAACAGCAGAGAAGAAGCAGTCGTACATGGCAGGTAATCGTTTAATCCAAGTACATAAAAGTAGAGAACCTGCCGGGGGCAACTATCCTGCTGCATCCTGCTTTTTGGCGGGAATTTACGCAAACGTTATCGGAAGTGTAGGAATGACAATTATTAGAGAAATCCCAGCTCGAGTTTGGCTTCTTCGCTCATCATCTCCTTTGTCCATGGTGGGTCGAAGGTGAGCTGAACGTGACAGTCCATTACTTCGGGGAGTGTTTCGATCTTTTCCTGTACGTCGCGAACGATGTCGCCGGCGACGGGGCATCCGGGTGCGGTGAGTGTCATCGTGATCTTGACGTTGCCGTTGTCGCCGATGCTTATTTCATATACCAGGCCGAGATCGTAGATATTGACGGGGATCTCGGGATCGAAGACGGTGCGAAGCTGTGCTTCGATCTGGTCGCGGAGTGTAATGGTGGTTTCGCTCATAACTGAATCGATTTAGCCTCAAAAGCAACCGCGTACAACTTTATCTGTTTGAGCATCGACAGCAGGCCGTTGGAGCGGGTTGGCGAGAGATGGCTGCTTAGACCGATGGTGTCGATGAAGCTAATGTTGGCGTCGATAATTTCTTTTGGGGTATGGCCGGAGAGGACTTTGATGAGCAGACTGATAAGTCCTTTTGTGATGACCGCGTCGCTGTCGGCGGTGAAGATGAGTTTGTCGTCTTTGTAGTCTACATGCAGCCAGACGCGGGATTGGCAACCTTTTATAAGGTTTTCGTCCTTTTTATACCGGGGCTCGATGAGGGGCAGTTCTTTCCCAAGCTGGATGATGTATTCGTATTTATCGTCCCAATTGTTGCCTAAGAATTCGAAGTCGGCAATGATCTCGTCCTGTTCTTCTTTTATACTCATGCCAGAAGCTTTGCCGCTTTTTTGATGCCGGCGGCGAGCCGGTCGATATCCGTCCGGTTGTTGTAGATGGCCAATGAGGCGCGGACTGTGCCTGGGATACAGTAGCGGTCCATCACCGGCTGTGCGCAGTGGTGGCCGGTACGGACGGCAATGCCTTGCTTGTCGAGGATCTCGCCCATGTCGAAGGGGTGTATAGAGCCGACGAGGAAGGAGATGACCCCTGCCCGGCCGGCCGCATCGGCTTTGCCGACAAGCCGGAAACCGTCGATCGTCCGGAGCGTATCGAGTGCATAGGTCATCAGGCTGTGTTCGGCCTGTTGGATCTTGTCGAGGCCGAGATCCCGGACATAATCGATCGCCGCGGCCAGGCCGATGGCGCCGGCCATATCGGGTGTTCCGGCCTCGAACTTATAAGGGAGGTCGTTATAGGTCGTCTTTTCGAAGGTAACCGTTTTGATCATCTCGCCACCACCCTGGTAAGGCGGCAGCTGGTTCAGCCATTCTTCCTTGCCATAGAGGATCCCGAAGCCGGTAGGGCCATATAGTTTATGGCTGGAAAAGGCGAGGAAATCGGCATCCAGTTCCTGAACGTCGACGGTGAGATGCTGTACGGCCTGTGCCGCATCGACGAGTACGGGAATGCCCTGGCGATGGGCCGCGGCAATGATCTCGCGGATAGGATTGATCCCGCCGAGTGAATTGGAGACGTAGTTCACGGCGACGATCTTCACTCCCTTGAGCAGCTGATCCAACTGGTCGATGATGAGGTTTCCGTCCTCATCGACGGGGATGACCTTTAGCGTAGCGCCTTTTTCTTCGCCGATCATCTGCCAGGGAACGATATTGCTATGGTGTTCGACCGCAGAGACGAGGATGTGGTCGCCGGTACGGAGATATTTTTTCCCGAAGACGGAGGCAACGAGGTTGATGGCCTCGGAGGTACCGCGGGTGAAGATGACCTCGTGGGTATGGCGGGCGTTGATGAATTCCGTTACGGTGTGCCGGGCGCCTTCATAGGCATCGGTTGCGCGCTGACTGAGATAGTGGACCCCGCGATGGACATTGCTGTTGATGGTATGATAATAATCATCCATCGCCTTGAGCACCTGTTCGGGCTTCTGGGTGGTGGCAGCGTTGTCGAGATAAACGAGGGGATGGTCATAAACCGTCCGTTGCAGGATCGGGAAGTCCCTTCTGATCGCTTCGATATCGAGTGCCACGGGTTTCTGTATGGTGAGACTATCCTGCATGATTGACAGGGATATGGTGACTGATCTGCTGGTTGATAAATTCCGCTACGGCAGCGTGTTTTAACTTGTCGGTGACGTCGAAGGCAAAGGCATTTATAAGCAGGGCCTTTGCGGCAGCTTCGCCAATACCTCGGGCGCGGAGATAGAACAGGGCGTCTTCGCTGAACTGACCGACGGTGGAGCCGTGGCTGCATTTTACGTCGTCGGCAAAGATCTCCAGTTCCGGCTTGGAATCGATGGTGGCCTTTTTGCTGATGACAAGGTTGTTGTTCTGCTGGAAGGCATTTGTCTTCTGGGCGGCACGGTGTACATAGACCTTTCCGTTGAAGACACCGGTGGATTGTCCAAGCAACACGCCTTTATAATGTTCGTTGCTGAAGCAATGCGGTCGTTGGTGATCGACCAGGGTATGGTTATCGACCAGTTGATCGCCGGCGGTGAGGTAGAGGCCATAGAGATGGGTCTCGGTATGATCTTCTTCGAGCCGGGCCTGGAGGTCGTTGCGTACCAGGTCGGCACCGGGGAGAGTAAACGTGTAATTGTTATAGAGACTTTGCTTCTTCTGATGGACTGCGGTCTGCTGAACCAGCCGGGTACCGCCGGAAGCGGTTTGCAGGTGGACATGGTCCAGTTTGGCGTCGCCGTTGAGGAAGATCTCGGTGAGTCCGTTGACCCAGATCTTTGTTTCGCCGGACATCGACTGCGTAGTTTCGATGATGGAGAGTTCCGCGTTGCGGTCGACGATCCAGGCATGCCGGGGTTGTACAAGCAGGTTGTGATCGCTGGTGTACAGGTGGACGATATGCAGGGGTTTATCGATGGCCACATTGGCGCTGACGCGGATGAAGAGGCCATCCGTATACAGGGCGGCGTTCAGGGCCGCGAAATGGAGGTTACCCCAGTTTTCGTTGGCAAAGTATTCGGCGAAGCCGGGTTTGTTGAGAACATCTTTTACGCGATGGATCTCGATGCCTTTCGGAAGCGGGCTGCCGGCAATTTTCCCATCCCAGATGCCATTGACCAGGATCAGTTGATAGCAATCGAGGCCGGGGATCGCCGCTTTTGCCAGCAGTTGTGCAGGCGGGGCGACGACGGATGTTTCCAGGGCGTACTCATCTTTCAGGAAGCGGGTAATATTCGTGTATTTCCAGTCTTCGTGCCGGATGGTTGGGAAACCGAGCAGCTGAAATTTATGAAATGCCGACTGGCGCGCCAGCTGGGGCTTGTCCTTAGCCGACAATTCGTGGTATTTGTCAACGATCTTCCCATATAGGGGGATCGTCTGTTCTTGTAGCGCGTTCATGTTCAAATAGCGGTTTCTTTTTCACGGGCCTCTTCCTTGAGCCAGTCATAGCCTTTCTCTTCCAGTTCCAGCGCCAGCTCTTTGGTGCCCGATCTTACGATGCGGCCATTGTAGAGGACGTGGACAAAGTCGGGAACGATATATTCCAGCAGTCGCTGATAGTGCGTGATGATGATAAAGGCGTTCTTTTCCGAGCGCAGCTTGTTCACGCCCTGGGAAACGATACGCAGGGCATCGATGTCGAGGCCGGAATCCGTTTCGTCCAGAATGGAAAGGGACGGCTCCAGCATGGCCAGCTGGAAGATCTCGTTCCGTTTTTTCTCACCGCCGGAGAATCCCTCGTTGAGGCTGCGATTGACCAGCTGGGCGTCAAACTCCACCAGCTTCTGTTTTTCGCGGGAGAGCCTCAAAAATTCCTTGGCGTCGAGCGGGGGCTGGCCTTTGTACGCGCGAATCTCGCTGATGGCCGTTTTCAGGAAGTTTATGTTGGAGACGCCGGGGATCTCGATGGGGTATTGAAAAGCGAGGAAGACCCCTTCGCGGGCGCGGACTTCGGGCGCCATGTCCAGGAGATTCTTGTCTTCGAAAATAACTTCGCCTTCGGTGACCTGGTAATTCTCACGGCCCGCCAGTACGGAAGCCAGAGAGCTTTTGCCCGAACCATTGGGTCCCATGATGGCATGTACCTCACCGGCATTGACCGTGAGATTTATACCTTTGAGGATCTTCTTATCTTCTACTTCAGCGTGTAAATTTCTAATGATGAGCATGTATCTTATGTCTTTTGTTTAGCCAACGCTTCCTTCAAGCGTAATAGATAATAACTTTTGCGCCTCGACGGCAAACTCCATCGGCAGCTGGTTCAGTACTTCCCGGGCATAACCGTTGATGATGAGGGCAACCGCTTTCTCCGAATCGATACCGCGTTGGTTGAGGTAGAAGATCTGGTCTTCGCCGATCTTGGAGGTGGTAGCTTCGTGCTCGACGGTGGCCGTATTATTTTTCGATTCGATGTATGGGAAGGTGTGGGCGCCGCATTGGTCGCCGATCAGCAGGGAATCACACTGGGTGAAATTCCGGGCTTCATCGGCCTTTGAGCCGATCTGTACCAAACCCCGGTAGCTGTTCTGGCCCTGACCGGCGGAAATGCCCTTGGAGATGATGCGGCTACGGGTATTGCGGCCGATATGGTGCATCTTGGTGCCTGTATCGGCGATCTGTTTATTGCGGGTAACGGCAACTGAATAGAACTCGCCGGTGGAGTTATCCCCCTGCAGAATGACGCTTGGGTATTTCCAGGTGATGGCGGAGCCAGTCTCAACCTGTGTCCAGGAGATCTTGGCATTTTCTTTACAGATGCCCCGTTTTGTAACGAAGTTGTAGATACCCCCCTTGCCGTCCTTATCACCGGGGTACCAGTTTTGGACGGTGGAATATTTTATTTCCGCGTTGTCGAGGGCGATGAGTTCTACGACGGCGGCGTGCAGCTGGTTCTCGTCGCGCATGGGGGCGGTACAGCCTTCGAGGTAGCTGACGTAGCTGCCTTCGTCGGCGATGATGAGGGTGCGTTCGAACTGGCCGGTATTCTCGGTATTGATCCGGAAGTAGGTGGACAGTTCCATCGGGCAACGTACTCCCTTGGGGATATAGACGAAGGACCCGTCGGAGAATACGGCGGCGTTGAGGGCCGCGAAAATGTTATCGGAATGCGGTACGACGGAACCGACGTATTTCTTCACCAGAGCGGGGTGTTCCTGGACGGCTTCACCAAAGCTGCAGAAGATGATCCCCAGCTCTTTCAGCTTTTCCTTGTAGGTGGTAGCCACGGAGATGCTATCGAAGACGGCATCCACGGCTACTCCCGCGAGGGCTTTCTGTTCGTTCAGTGGGATGCCCAGCTTTGCAAAGGTGGCCAGCAATTCGGGGTCCACCTCGTCGAGGCTGTTGTATTTCTTTTTGTTGCGGGGAGCCGCATAGTACGATATCTTTTGAAAATCAATGGGAGGCAGGATAAAGTTCTGCCATTCCGGGCGCTTTTGCTTCCGGAAGGACAGGAAACCCTTGAGCCGCCATTCCAACAGCCAGGCCGGTTCTTTCTTCTTTTCCGAAATATAACGAATAGTGTCTTCGTCTAGTCCGGCAGGGAGGATATCCATTTCGATATCCGTCACAAAACCGAATTCGTATTCCTTATTCGCTATATTATCCAGTATTTCGTTGTCGTTTCCCATGGTAATGTTTGGTAAAGGTATCGGTTTTTTTGCGCCTTCGGCTGATTTGCCTAGACCGCGAAGCTTTCTCCGCAGCTACAGGTCCGGGATGCGTTGGGGTTATTGAAGGTCAGGCCCTTGCCATTGAGGCCACCGGAGTAATCGAGTTCGGTGCCATATAGATAGAGCAGGCTTTTCATGTCTACGACGACTTTTATGCCTTTGTCTTCAAATATCTGGTCGCCATCCTTTTGTACGGTGTCGAAGTCCAGCTTGTACTCCAGTCCCGAACAACCCCCGCTTTTTACGCCGACCCGGACAAAAGTTTCAGGGGCGGCCTGCTGAACGGTCATCAGATTGTCGAGGTATTCTTTTGCATTTGGCGATACTGTAATCATGGTTAATCCTTTTATCTTCCATAAGAACGACTGAGGAGTGGAAGAGGTTCTGCAAAATTCCGATAAATACACGGTAATTCCATGTAATACCCCCTTTTTTACCCCGGGGTGACCGGTTTAACCTTAATTTCTCCCAAATTCGGAAGGATTCTACCTTTTGAGCACGGGGGCGATCGGTTTTCCGACGCAACCGTTGGGCATCTGGATATGGAGAAGGGCGGCTACGGTGGGTGCGATGTCGGTCATATAGACCGGATCGTTGGAATGGCCGGCACGGATGCCCCAACCCATGAAGATCAGGGGGATATGGGTGTCGTATGGATTCCAGGTGCCATGGGAAGTGCCGGTCTTGCCGTGCCCTTCGAACCATCCCGCATTGGGTATCAACTGAATAGCACCGCTGCGCTTATAATAATAGCCGTTCATGACCATGCTGCGCACCGGCTGGCGACGGGGGACTCGCCGACATTGGCCATATCGATGGCATAGGTGATACCGGGTTGCTGACGAAGCCATTCGAGGGCCATTTTTTTGATGGCGTTGAATTCGAGCTTTTTTTCGCGGATCGTTTTCATGCTGAAGGTGACCTGATAGTTGGAGATCGTATCCACCAGGTTGGGGGTCTGAAAGGCCCGGCCGAGGATCGTGTTCAGGCTGTCTGTGAGGGGTGCCGAGAGGAAATAATCGGCGGGGATATCGTGGTTCTGTGAGAACCAGACGGCATTGGCGGCGCCATGATCTGCCGTCAGAAAGACGGTATAGTTGTCCTTGCCGATGTGGTCATCCAGATAGGTAAAGAAGGCCGCCAGGTCCTGGTCGAGACGGAGATAGGTGTCCTCTTCTTCGATGGAATTGATGCCAAACTGGTGACCCACATAGTCCGTGGACGCGCAGTTGATCGTCAGGAAATCGGTAGCCTCGCCCCGACCCAGTTGGTACCCGTCGATGGCCGCTTTTGCGAAATCCAGGGTCAGGGTATTCCCGAAGGGTGTGGTGCGGAAGCTGGATTTGGATATCTTATAGGAAGAGTCGAGGTTGTGCGGGAAGGCCGTGGTGCTGTCGCCCTTGAATTTCCCCTCGTATGCCTGGTCGTCGGTATCGCTTTCGCCATAAGTACTTTTGGGGTACAGGGTCTTCCATTGGTTCTTCATATAGGCCCTGACGGGTTCCCGGTGGTTGAAGCTGTCCACCCAGACCGGTAGCTTTGTCATATAGTAGTTGCTGGTGATGAAGTGGCCGGAAGAGTCTTCCAGCCAATAGGCGGCCGTCGCGCTGTGACCGGCCGGAAGGATGGCGGCACGGTCCTTCAGGGAGACCCCAACGACCTTCGATTTAAAGTTGTCGCTCATCATCAGTTCGTCGGTTACGGTGGAGACCAGCATATTCCGGGGGGACATCTTTCCTTCCTTCGATTCCGGCGTTTCGGCACCCACACCCAGTACGGTGCTGTCATCGGTGCAGTACATCCTTTGCCCGGTGGACTGTTCTATCCAGTCGTTGCCGGCGATGCCGCTAAAGGCAGGCACCGATCCGCTGAAGATGCAGCTATGCCCGACGGCTGTAAAGGCCGGGAGATAGGGGATCATGGTGTTGTCGCAGCTGAAGCCATGTTTGAGCAGCCGCTTGAAACCGGCTTCGCCGTAGCGGTTGGCATACCGGTAGAGATAGTCCCAGCGCATCTGGTCGATGACGATGCCGACAACCAGCTTCGGGCGCCTGATCCCGGTTGCTTTTTTAGGGTGGCAGGCGGCAAGAAGGAGTAAACAACAGACGATGGAGATCAGGGGCTTCCGGTTCATGAGCGAAAATTTGGGCAAAACTGCATCGCCAAATGCGTTATTTTTGCGGAAGAATCAAGCTTAATAATTTCATAATAATATGGCAGATATCTTTGAAAAATTAACGAAGCACAACGGCCCAATCGGCCAGCACCGCGAGCGTGCGCATGGTTATTTTGCCTTTCCGAAGCTGGAAGGCGAGATCGGCAGCCGGATGGTCTTTAGGGGAAAAGAAAAAATAGTTTGGAGTCTTAACAATTATCTTGGGTTGGCCAACCACCCCGATATTCGGAAGGTGGATGCGGAAGCAGCTGCCAGGTTTGGGATGGCGGCACCGATGGGGGCGCGGATGATGAGTGGGAACAGCAATTACCACGAACAACTGGAAAGGGAGTTGGCGGAGTTTGAAGGGAAGGAAGATGTGACGCTTTTCAATTATGGTTATCAAGGTATTATGAGCGCCATTGACGCCATCTGCGGGCGTCATGACGTGATCGTGTACGATGCCGAGAGTCATGCCTGTATCATTGACGGGCTGCGGCTTCACCCCGGTCACCGCTATGTATTCAAGCATAACGATGTCGAAGACTGTGAAAAGCAGCTGCAACGCGCCACGGCGCTGATCGAGAAGCAGGGTACCGGCGGGATCCTGGTGATCACCGAAGGGGTCTTCGGGATGGCCGGTGACCAGGGCCGGCTGAAAGAGATTGCCGAGCTGAAGGATCAGTATGAGTTCCGGTTGCTGGTGGATGATGCCCATGGTTTCGGCACCCTGGGTAAGACCGGAGCGGGTGCAGGGGAAGAACAGGGCGTACAGGACAAGATCGATCTGTATTTTTCGACCTTTGCCAAGTCCATGGCGTCGATTGGCGGGTTTATGGCGGGCGATCGGGCGATCGTCGATTATATCCGGTACAATACCCGGAGCCAGATCTTTGCCAAGAGTCTGCCGATGCCGATCACCATTGGAAACCTGAAAAGACTGGAAATGCTGCGGACGCAGCCCGAACTGCGCAAGAAGCTGTGGGATGTAGTAAACAAGCTACAAAAGGGGCTGCGGGATAGTGGTTTTGATATTGGGAATACCAATTCACCCGTTACGCCGGTGTATATGAAGGGGGATGTCCCCGAGGCGACGGCGATGGTGATGGACCTGCGGGAGAATCATCATATTTTCTGTTCGATCGTGGTTTATCCGGTGATCCCGAAGGGGCATATTATTTACCGGCTGGTGCCGACGGCGGTGCATACGGATGAGGATATCCAGCGCACGTTGGATGCGTTCCGGGTGACGAAGAAGAAACTGGATGCCGGGGATTATAAAGTGGAAGCAATTCCGGATATGGCGGAAGCATAAATGCATTGCGATAATAAAAAACCCCACCTGACGGTGGGGTTTTTTATTAGGTACCCCCTAAAAAAAAAGCCCCGCTTACGCGGGGCTGCACTAATCAAATACCATTAACCATTAAACCTTATCCTATGAAAGAACAAAGATAGTGCGTCAGACTGAATTTGAAGGAGTAGGGGTAGTGTTTTTTTGACATAATGACGATTAAATTGATTTTCGTCAACTGTTTTTTCTACAGATTATCCTTTAGAAGTATTGCGCTGGCCGATGCGGGCTAAAACGTTATAGTATTTTGGCCTACCAGCTAGGGCGAAAATTGCGGTGGTATTCATCGAAGCCATGGCTCCGGTAAGCGCCTTCGCCGAAATATTTCACCAGGGGTTCGAACTCTTTGGGCTCCATATAACCGGGGATCGCCTGGGGGGCTTCGCCGGGGACGATGATGACGGTGGTGGGGAACTCGAGCTGGCCGTGTGCCAGGTACAGCGCGAACTCATTGCAGCGATATTGCGGATTGTAATTATAGCTCTTACCCTGCCAGGTGATGGTGGCGCGGCTTTCTGCGTCGACTTTTACGGTATAGAACTTATCGTTGAGGTATTCTGCCACCCCCTTGTGTGAATAGGTTTTCTTATCCATTTGCTTGCACCAGCCGCACCAGCTGGTGTAGAGATCGATGAGAACAGGTTTTTTCTGCTGCTGAAGCTTGCCGGAGGCCTCGTCGAGGGAAATCCAGGAAACGGAGCTGACGGGCGCCGGAGCGGGCTTTTTTGCGCCGGGGAGCACCACGCCGATCAGGGCAAGGATAACGATCGAGAATAAGGACGTGAGTTTCAAGCTTTCCTATTAATTTTACAGGTTATTAACGCTCAAACTCCAATAACGTTCAGACTATGCGCAAAATTGTCGTAGCTATTACGGGCGCCAGCGGCTCCATCTATGCCCGGCTATTGCTGGATAAGCTGTCTGCCTTGCACGGACAGTGGGATTCGGTGGCCGTGGTGATGTCGGAGAATGCGAAGGAAGTCTGGCAGACGGAGTTAAGCAATACGGCCTGGTCGAACCATGGCTTCCCATTTTTTGCGCCCCGGGATTTTATGGCGCCTTTTGCCTCGGGGTCGGGGAAGTATGACACGATGATCATCATCCCCTGCAGCATGGGTACGCTTGGGCGGATCGCAAACGGGGTTTCTTCCGACCTGATCACCCGCGCGGCGGATGTCGTGTTAAAAGAGCGGCGGAAGCTGATCTGCGTGGTAAGGGACACGCCCTATAACCTGATGCATATCCGTAATATGGAAACGATAACGCTGGCTGGGGGGATCATCTGCCCGGCGACGCCATCCTTCTACAGCCTTCCCAAGACCATCGACGAGGTCGCGGCCACGGTCGTGGACCGGGTTCTGGACCTGGCGGGTCTCGAAAACAATTCCTTTCGTTGGGGAGGTGACTAGTTGCGCAGATCGACCTCTTCGGCGCCGGGGAATTTCGCCTTGTTATAGGCTAACTGAGCGTCGGTGATCGCCGCATTTCCGTTGAGATTCTTTGTCGCGAGGGTATAGTTGTTCCCGCCTTTATCAAACCATTTAATGCTGACCAGGGTGTGCAGGTTCTTGTCGATATACAGCATGGCTTTGAAGAAGGGCTTTGTCTTGTCGGTGGGAGTAAGCTCCACTTCCTGTTGGGTATGGGTTCCCACTTTTGACTCGCCGTTGAGCTTATAAAGAAAATCCTTGTCGTAAAAATTGGTAAAGATCTTGTCGATAGAGATCGTTTGGGTGCTCGGATCCGATTTGGTGATGGTGACTTCGTTGGAGGATTTGTCGTAAGTGTATATATCCTTCCCATCACAGAATATTTCCTGACCGCCGACGACACTGATATGATATTTGTTGCCTTTGATCATGATGGTGCCGCTCTTCGAACCCTGGACCTTATCCTTTGAATCCCGTACGGTAAGCGTGAAGCCGCATTGAACGGCTTTGAATGATTTCAGCTTTGCACTGAGTCCGTCAAGCGCCTTTTTTGCGTCAGGATCATTTTTGCCGAGGCTGTTGTTCTGCGCGTGAGTGAGAGTTCCGAATACGCCGAAGAGTATGCAAAAGAAGAGCGATTTTCTATTCACGTTACGTTTTTTAGGTATGGTTAGAAGGCGCCGCCAGGCTCGGATACAAGCCGGGCGACGCGGCGCGAAGATAGTTCAATAAAGGGATAGCGATAGACCGCCCAGCTAAAAATTAGCTTAAAATTGGATTAACACTCAGGGACTGGGGATCAGGGATTCAAGTACTGGTCCAGTTCCATTTCGGTTTTTATCAGTACGTCGCGCGGTTTGCTGCCCTGGCCGGGTCCGACGACGCCTGCGGCTTCGAGCTGGTCCATGAGACGGCCGGCGCGGTTGTAGCCCAACTTCATCTTTCGCTGGATGAGCGAGGTGGAGCCCAATTGATTGGCGACAATAAGTCTTGCGGCATCCCCGAAAAGCGGATCCCGGTCTTCCAGATCGAAGTCTTTCCCACTCATCTCCTTTTCATCGACATATTCGGGTAATTTATGGGCCTCTGCATATCCCCGCTGTTTACCGATGAATTGGACGATCGCTTCCACTTCGGGGGTATCGACAAAGGCGCATTGGAGCCGGGTGATCTCGCCATTGTGAGAGATCAGCATATCCCCTTTACCGATGAGCTGATCGGCGCCGCCCGCATCGAGGATGGTGCGCGAGTCGATCTTTGAAGAGACCTTGAAGCCGATTCGTGCCGGGAAGTTGGCCTTGATGGTACCGGTGATGATGTTGACGCTGGGGCGCTGGGTAGCGATGATGAGGTGGATACCGACGGCACGGGCCAGCTGGGCGAGGCGGGCGATCGGCATTTCCACTTCTTTGCCGGCGGTCATGATAAGATCGGCAAATTCGTCGACCACCAACACGATAAAGGGCAGGTATTCGTGGCCCTTCTGCGGATTGAGCCGGCGTTTGATAAACTTCTCGTTGTATTCCTTAATGTTGCGGGCGTTTGCCTCTTTCAGCAGATCGTACCGGTTGTCCATCTCGATACAAAGTGCGTTGAGGGTGTGGACCACTTTTTTAGTATCGGTGATGATGGCCTCTTCTTCCCCCGGCAATTTTGCCAGGAAATGTTTTTCGATGGTCCGGTAGATGCTTAGCTCCACTTTTTTCGGGTCCACCAGAACCAGCTTTAATTGGGAGGGGTGTTTTTTGTAGAGCAGCGAGACGAGAATGGCGTTAAGCCCAACGGATTTCCCCTGGCCGGTGGCGCCGGCCATCAGGAGGTGGGGCATCGAAGCGAGGTCCACGATAAAGTTCTCGTTATCGATCTTTTTGCCGATGGCGATCGGCAGGTTGAAATTGCTATGCTGGAATTTGTCCGAGGACAGCAGGGTGCGCATGCTGACCACGGTTTTCTTGACGTTGGGCACTTCGATCCCGATGGTTCCCTTCCCCGGGATGGGCGCGATGATGCGGATGCCCAGAGCTGCCAGGCTAAGCGCGATGTCGTCCTCCAGGTTCTTGATCCGCGAGATACGCACCCCGGCGGCCGGGACGATCTCATACAAGGTGACGGTGGGTCCGACGGTAGCGCTGATCTTGCTGATCGAGATATCGTAATTCTTGAGCGTATTGATGATCTGGTTCTTGTTTGCTTCGAGCTCCGAGGGGTCCTGCACGATCTTGTCGCTGCCATGGGTTTCGAGGAGATCGAGGCTGGGATATTTATAGTCGCGCAGATCGAGGGTCGGTTCATAGTCCGGCATGTCCGCGGGCAGAAAGGGGTCGCCTTCCGCGGCGGTTTCCGCGACGGGCGGAGCGGTCTTTATCTCGAGGGACAGCTCACCGGCCGGTTTTTTTGCCACCGGAGGAATGGGTGGGATATTCAGCGGCGGCACGGGTTCTTCGCCGGGTTCTTCATCGAGATCGTCCTCTTCTTCCAGCGGTTCTTCGGCTTCGGCAGCCGGGGCGACGAGCGAGAACGGGACTTCTTCGGGTTCGTCGCGTTCGGTGACGGTGAAGGGTATCTCTTTGTCTTCTTCAATGGGGGGCGGGGCGATGGCTACCACTCCATGGTCTTCCTTTAAGATATTGCCTTTATTGGCAAAGGATTCGTCGACGAATAGCTTCGCGCCTTTCTTCCCCTTTTCTTTTTCCTTCTCTTTCTCTTTTGGTTGGGGTTTCTCTTCGACAACGGCTTCGGGCATGGGAGCTTCCAGTTTTTCCTTCTTTGGCAGGGCCGGCACCTTGAATACCGGGTTGAAGCGCCAGATGATATACGCCAGACCCGCGACCAGCAGGAGGGCGGCAGTGCCGATCCAGCCCAGGAAGCTGGTGAGCCAGTCACTGATCATATCACCGACGGCACCACCCCAGGGAAAGTCGAAGCCATGGGTGACGAAGGCGGCAGCCACGGAGAAAAAGAGCAGCCCCGCGAGTACATAACGGAGGTTGCGGCTGATGGAAAAGATCTTCCGTGCAAAGAGCAGGTTGACGCCGATGATAAAAAAGATCGAGCAGAAGAAATAGGAGGCCACGCCGAATCCCTTGAAAAAGAACTCATGGGACACCAGTGCGCCGAGGTTTCCCAGAAGGTTGTTCACTTTTACGTGGGAGGAAGGCAGCAGGATGGAGGCGCCATGCTGGAATACCTTATCCTGGTCTTCTTTCCAGGTGAAGAGATAAGAGGTGAATGCGATGAATAAGAAGATGGAAACCAGCAGACACACGGCCCCGGTGATCTTGTGGGTACGTTCGTCTTTGACAAGCTGCCGGACGGTCACCTGGGACTCTTTTTCGGGCTTTAGCTTATCCGCCGGCTTCTGGCTTTTTTTTGACTTTTGTCGGTTTGCCATGGATACAAAGATATGGTTTGCAGCAAAAAGTAGTCCTATATTTACTTTACCTTTAAAAAAATTGGCGCTTTGAATATCCTGAAAGCATGTTGGCTCGGCCTGATCCTGTTTTTATTGAGATTGGAGACCAGGGGCCAGGACTCCCTGCCGCCTACCGCGGCCGACCTGGCCCGGACCGGTTTGCTAAACGATATCGCCTTTAACACAGGGTATTATTTCTCCGATACGCGCAATATTTCCATCCAGCAGCTCCCTTTCCTGCCCTACCGGCTGAATACCCGGAAATATATGCATTTCATGTCGCCGCAGCTGATCAATAAGAAGCCGGTCCTGCGCTTTATGCTCACCAACCGCAGCGATGACTCCCAGAGCGTATTCTTTTGCCCCGGCTGGCTTGTCGACACGATCCAACTGTACCGGCTCACGGGGTCGCGGGTCGAACCCGTGCCACGGGTGGTCCCAGATGATGCCGACAGCCTCGGCTACCGGAAGATAACGCTGGCGGCCCATGACAGCGCCATCTTCTTCGCAACGCTTTCTTATATCAAGGCACCCTCCAATTCCATCAACCCGACCGTTACCCGGGATACTCTTATCCAGGAGGCTATTACGCTCCAGCATAAGAACAAAACGAGTATCGACGTCATCACCGATCTTTTTGCCGGGGTCATGCTGATGATGATCTTTTATGCCATCAGCGAGTACATTCAAAGTAAGAAACCGGAGTTCCTTTATTATGTCGGGTATTCCATCTGTATCAGCCTGCTGCTCTTTCTGAAGTCCACCCTGCACCAGGTGACCACTGCCTTCAATTTCTTTTTCGAGAGTTTCTTCGACAATATTATCTTTTGCGTCGGCTATATCTGTTATATCGTTTTTCACCGGAAATTTTTGGAGACGAGCAAGAACTACCGGACGCTGGACCGTTATCTGTTTTGGGGTTCGGTGGGGATCGGGGGGCTGACCGTATTATATGTATTCTCCTACTTCTTCTCCCCGGATTTCCGGATCACCAACAACCTCGAAGACGCCACCAAGCTGCTCCTGCTGGCCACCTCCATCGTCTTTATCGTAAAGGGGCTTACCTATCATAACCGGTTGATGAATTATATCGTGATGGGGAATATCTCGCTCTGTCTGCTGAGCATCGTGTCGCAGGTGATGATCTCGATGAACATCAAGATGGTAACCGGGGTATCGGTGTTGAATCTGGCGCTTTTCTATTATGAGCTGGGGATCACCATCGAACTGCTTTTTTTCCTTTTTGCGCTGACCTACAAGAACAAGATGGAGATCATCGCCAGCATCCAGAAAGAGGAGAAGCTAAAGCTGGAGACCGAACGAAAAGAGATGGAGAAGCAGGTGGCCGTGCTGGCGGCCAAGCAGGACGAACGGAACCGGATCTCGGTGGATATGCATGACGAGCTGGGTTCGGGGGTAACCGCCATCCGGCTGATGAGCGAGATCGTGCGCAGCAAGATGAAGGATCAGACCCTGCCGGAGATCGACAAGATCTCCAACTCCGCCAACGAGCTGATCAACAAGATGAATACCATCATCTGGACGATGACGAGCAGCAACGATTCGGTGGAGAACCTCGTGGCTTATATCCGCAGCTATGCGGTCGAGTTCTTCGAGAATACGAATATCGATTGTTATTTTACGATGCCGGCTTCGATCCCTCCGCGGGAGATCAGCGGGGAGAAGCGGCGGAATATTTTTCTGTCCGTAAAGGAATCGCTTAACAATGTGGCGAAGCACTCGCAGAGTTCGGTGGTGAAGATCAATGTCCTGGTGAACGACCGGTTGGTTATCGAGATCCAGGACGACGGAGTGGGGATCAATATGGAAAAGCTGCGGAAGTTTGGGAATGGGTTGAATAATATGCGCAAGCGGATGGCTTCCATCGAGGGAGGGTTCAATATCGAGAATAAGGAGGGGACGAGGACGACGTTCTTCTTACAATTGTAGCCCAAGGTTTTTTCCCCTGACCTGGTCAGCCTTTGTCCTTCTGTGCGACGCCGAGATACAGGAATATCCAGCCGGCGATGAAGAACACGCCGCCGATGGGGGTGGCGATCCCGGCGAGCGTGCGGTGGGCATTCTCGGCGATCGTGAGCGCGGTGAGAACGTAGAGCGAACCGCAGAAGAAGATGATGCCCATGATAAAGCAGTTGCCGGCCCAGACCATCCATTTGTTGTGGATCTTTTCGGAGAGGAAGGCGACGAAAAGCAGGGCAAAGACGTGATAGAATTGATACCGGACGCCGGTTTCGAAAGTTGCGACGGTTTCGGGGCCTACCAGGGTCTTGAGCTTGTGGGCGGCAAAGGCTCCGAGGGCAACCGAGAGGGCGCCCAGAATGGCCGCGATGGATAGAAAGTTACGGTTCATAGTTCTCTTTTTTGCGCTCTGGTTCTTATAATTCTTCCTTCAGCCGGTCGGGTTGTTCGTTTTGCAGCAGGATGCGGATCAGTGCGTCCAGGTTGGTATTCTCTTCGCTGACCGTGACGTCGGCCTGCTGATAGTACATGCGGCGTTCGCTCAATTTCCGGATAATATACCGTTGGAGTTCGTCTTCGCTGACTTCCGCGATGAGCGGGCGGCTCATCCTTTCCCGTTGCAGGCGCTGGCGGAGCACCTCGACGGAGGTGTTGAGCCAGATGACCTTCCCATTCTTCTTCATGAACTCGATATTATTAAAGAAGCAGGGGGTGCCGCCGCCGCAGGAGAGGATAAAACTTTCCTGCTGATCGGTGATCGCTTCGAGGGTTTCCTTCTCCAGGAAACGGAAGAACTCCTCCCCTTTCGCGGCAAATATATCTGCTACCGACAGGTTCTCTTTCTCAATGATCAGGCTGTCCAGATCGTAGAAGGGCATGCCCAGCCTAGCGGCGAGGCGCTGGCCCCAGTGTGTTTTACCGGACCCCATGAAACCGACTAGGAAGATCTTCATTTGAATGCGTTTAACCCGGTGATGTCCATTCCGGTGATTAGCAGGTGCACGTCATGCGTGCCTTCATAGGTGAGTACGCTTTCAATATTCATCATATGGCGCATGATCGGGTACTCGCCGGTGATCCCCATGCCGCCAAGCACCTGTCTGGCGGTTCGCGCGATGTCGGCGGCTATTTCGCAGCCATTGCGTTTGGCCATCGATACCTGGGCCGGGGTTGCCTTTCCGGCGTTCATGAGCGAGCCCAGCCGCCAGTTGAGCAGTTGGGCCTTGGTGATCTCGGTGAGCATTTCAGCCAGCTTTTTTTGCTGGAGCTGGAAGCCGCCGATGGGTCTGCCGAACTGGATCCTTTCCAGGCTATAACGGCGGGCCGTATCGTAGCAGTCCATGGCCGCGCCGACTACCCCCCAGGCGATCCCGTAACGGGCCTTTGTGAGGCAGCCCAGGGGCCCTTTGAGGCCTTTTACATTGGGCAGGAGGTTTCCCTTGGGGACCTTTACGTTGTCGAAGACGAGCTCGCCGGTGGCGGACGCGCGGAGGCTCCATTTGCCGTGCGTGGTAGGGGTGGAAAAGCCTTCCATGCCGCGTTCGAGAATAAGGCCGCGGATCACTCCTTCCTCGTCTTTTGCCCAGACTACCGCAACCTGGGAGAAGGGGGCATTGCTGATCCACATTTTGCTGCCGTTGAGGAGGTAGTGGTCTCCGGCATCTTTGATATTTGTCAACATTCCGCTGGGGTCACTGCCGTGATTGGGCTCGGTAAGGCCAAAACAGCCCAGCCACTCGCCGGAAGCCAGTTTGGGCAGGTATTTTTTGCGTTGTTCTTCGCTGCCATATTCGTAGATGGGGAACATGACCAGGGAACCCTGGACGGAGGCGGTGGAGCGGACCCCGCTGTCGCCGCGTTCGAGTTCCTGCATCATCAGCCCATAGCTGATATAATCCAGTCCCCCGCCGCCGTATTGCTCGGGGATCGTGGGGCCGAAACAGCCCAGTTGGCCCAGTTGGGACACAATATGTTGTGGGAATTCGGCTTTCTGGGCGCAGTCTTCGATAATGGGTGAGATCTCCTTTTTGACATAGTTACGGACCGATTCACGCACCATTTTGTGCTCCTCGGTCAATAATTCGTCAAGCTGATAATAGTCAGGACTTTGGAAAACATCTACTTTTGATGAAACGGGCATGGAAGCAATTTTGCCAAAAGTAACGAAAATGCCTGTTTTTTACATTTTGATGCAACATGCCCCGAATATTCGTGTACTTATTAGTACATGAACGCTAACGTTAAAATAGCTGAATTGGAATTAACGGAACCAATACTACACGACGAACTGGTTGAGCGATGCAAGCGAGGGGATTCCCGGGCGTTTGGTGAGCTTTACCAGAAATATTCCAGGGCGATGTACAACACCAGTTTGCGCATTGTCAACCATACGGGGGACGCGGAGGACGTTTTGCAGGAGGCCTTTACAGATGCCTTCCGCAGCCTGGAAGACTTCCATTATAAATCCACATTCGGTGCATGGCTAAAACGGATCGTGATCAATAAATCCATCAACCAATTGCGCAAACGGAAGATGGACCTGATCGACATCGAAAAGACCAATATCGGGCACCTTCCGGACGAGGACGGCGCCGATGAGAACGAGATAGCGTTAAAGGTGGAGGATATCAAGAAAGCGGTGGGGCTTTTGCCCAATGGGTACAGGACCGTTTTGACCCTCTATCTTTTTGAAGGATACGACCAGGAAGAAATTGCAGAAATTCTGCAGGTAACGCATGCGACGGTGAGAACTCAATACATGCGCGCCAAACAAAAATTGTTACAGTATTTAAAACAAGGAGCATCATGAACAGCCGGTTAGAACAATTTGTAAAGGATCACCGGGAGGAATTCGACGCCGAAGGGCCAGACCCAAAGGTCTGGGACAAGATCATGCAGGACGTGGACCCCGGGAAAAAAAAACAGCCCCCCCTCGTTAGGCTCGACTGGAGGAGATGGACCGCTGTGGCTGCCGTCTTCCTCGTGATCGCAGGGGGAGTATGGATCTTCAGCACCCGGACGGAGAAAGTGGATCCGGGCGTCGTCAGGTCGAATAACCTTCCCAAGCACGCCGAGGATAGCAACCCACCCGCCGCCGTAGCCCAAACCCCGGTGAAGGATAGTGCCCAGACCCGCAAGGACGAGCCTGCACTGGCTACCATCCGGCCCAAAGAGAACAATGACCGGAAAAAGACCGAGGCATTCGACAACTCGGTCGACGAAGAGATGTACCATTACGCAAAGCTTGTAGAGATTAAACATAATCAATTGAAAGCCATCGAAAAAGACGAACCGCTGCTGTACCGGCAGTTCGCCTCCGATGTCAGCAAACTGGACAGTGTTTATCACCATCTTCAAGGCCAATTGCCCAGCAATCCTAATCGTGAACAACTACTCGAGGCGATGTTACAGAACCTGCAACTGCAGATGCAGCTATTGAATCATCAGCTCGACATTATCAAACAAATCAACCATTCAAAAAAGACAGAATATGACAAAGCATATAAGACTACTTAACGTGGCAGTGTTGCTCCTGGTCTTATCTGCTCCGGTGATGACGCAAGCCGCCAATGGCGATGAAGACGTAAGGAAGCAGAGAATGATCAACAAGAATTACCAGGTCACGGCCGATGACAAATTAGAGATCGAGAATCAATTCGGCAATGTCGTGGTCTCCACCTGGGACAAAAATGAGATCACGGTCGACATCGAGATCAGCGCCAGGGCCTCATCGGAAGAGCGGGCGCAGGAGATCATGAACCGTATCGATGTTAAGGACGGCAAGGACGGCCACAGCATCTGGTTCAAGACCAAGGTGGACGATATCCACAACGGCAACAACAAGGGCGGAGGCCGCGGCGATAACGAACGCGGGTTCTATATCGACTACGTGATCCATATGCCGGCGGGCAACCGGCTCGATATCGACAACAGCTTTGGCAAGACCGAAATACCCGCCTTCAAGGGACTGGTCACGCTGACAAGCAAGTTCGGCAGCCTTAACACGGGTAAGCTGGACAATGTGGATCAGATAGACGTGGAGTTTGGGCGGGCCTATATCTCGTCGATCAACAATGGGAAGGTCGTCTTCAAGTTCAATAAGGAATCGCGTATCGGGCAAGTGAACGGCACGGTGAGGATCACGAGCGAGTTCTCGCAGAATGTGCAGTTCAACGTGGCCGACAACATCAATGAGCTGTCCGTCTTTGAATCCTATTCGGGGGTGCGGGTGGTCGTGAACAAGGACCTCTCGGCGCAGTTCGATGTGCATACCAGCTTTGGCAAGTTCCACAACGAGAGCGATTTCACCATCAACGAGGCAAAAGAAGACCCCGATTCAGGTCCGCATTTCGACAAGGACTACAGTGGACAGTCTGGTGACGGCCGGGCGAAGATCAAGATCAAAAGCAGCTTCGGATCGGTGCGGCTTTCCTATACGGGAAACAATGGCAATGACGACGAAGGCGATGGTGACAAGGTGAAAGATAAAGATAAAGACAAAGGCAAGGAAAAGGAGAAGACCAAGCACAAAGAAAAAGAACGGATCACCGAGGACGAGGCACGATAGATCATTAGTAAACCAATGCTTATCTTGCGTGAAAACAGGATAGCATGCCACAAGACATAGCGCAGGCGCTGGCCTATGCGCAACAAAAGGACCGGGAGGACGAGCTGAAAGGCTTTCGCTCCCGGTTTTATTTTCCCCGGTTTGCACGGAATACGCCCCAATCTGAAATTGCGCATTCCGTGCAAACATCTGATGTCGGTCCTGACGGACAAACCGCCACGGGCGGTTTCAGGGCTGGGCGGGACATGATCTATTTCTGCGGCAATTCACTGGGTCTGCAGCCGGTTGCGGCGGAGGGATCGGTACGGCAGGAACTGGCTGACTGGCGGGAACTGGCGATCGGCGGGTATTGGCAGGCGCGGAACCCCTGGATGACCTATCCGGCGAGTCTGCGGGGTCCATTGGCGCGGATCGTGGGTTGCGGCGAAGAAGAGGTGACGGTGATGAACGCGCTGACCGTGAACCTGCACCTGCTGATGTTGAGTTTTTACCGGCCTACCCCGCAGCGTTATAAGGTGCTGATCGAGGCGAAGGCTTTCCCATCCGATCAGTATGCGGTGGAGACGCAGGTCCGGATGCACGGATTCGAGCCGCGGGACGCGATTGTCGAGGTGGCGCCAAGGGAAGGCGAGATGCTGGTCCGCGAAGAGGATATCCTGGTGGCCATCGAACGGGAGAAAGGCTCACTTGCGTTGGTTTTGTTTGGCGGACTCAACTACTATACCGGTCAGGTCTTCGATATGGCGCGGATCACGGCGGCGGCGCACGATGCCGGAGCGGCAGCGGGTTTCGACCTGGCGCATGCGGTAGGCAATGTGCCGTTGCGGCTTCATGACTGGGGGGTGGATTTTGCGGTGTGGTGTTCCTATAAATACTTGAATGGGGGACCCGGTGCGGCCGGCGGCGCCTTTATCCATGAGCGGCATGTCCGCGATCAATCGCTTGCGCGGCTGGGCGGCTGGTGGGGGAATGACGAGTCGAGCCGCTTTCGTATGCAGAAGGGCTTTATCCCGAAGCCCACGGCGGAAGGCTGGAGCATGAGTACCGCGCAGGTGATGAATATGGTCTGTTTGAAAGCGAGTCTCCAGCTGTTTGAAGAAGCGGGGATCGACCGGCTGCAGGCCAAGAGCCGGGAGCTGACCGCATATCTTTCTTCTTTGCTGGCGCCATTGGAAGGAGGGGCGTTTCGGGTGATCACCCCCGTGGAAGCAGGACGCCGGGGCGCACAGCTGTCGTTATTTTTTGAGGACCGGGATAAGGGTAAGAGCGTTCAGGAACAACTGATGGAGCAGGGGGTGATCACGGATTTCCGGGAACCGGGGGTAGTGCGGGTGGCGCCGGCGCCGTTGTATAATTCCTTTGAAGACGTCTACCGGTTTTGCCATATCTTACGGGGACTATTATGAGCAGATTCCTCACTATTGCGGTGGTAACGGCGCTGGTAGCAGCCGTGCTACTGGGTTATTTTGCGCCGGCGACGGCGGTAAAGATGGAGTTTCTGGGGGTTTGGTTTGTCGCCGTGATCAAATGTTTTATCCCTTTTATCATCTTTCTGACCATTGCCTCGGGTATCACGGGGATGAGCAACCTGAAGAAGGTGGGCCGTATCGGCGTGAAGGCCCTGTTCTATTTCGAGTTGGTGACGACGGTCTCCCTGGCGATCGGCATCGGGATGGCTTACCTGGTGCGGCCGGGGCATGTCGACAAGGCCGGATTGAAGATCCAGGACGCGTCCCGGTATATCCGGCAGGGTGAACAGGGTTTTGACTGGTTGGAATTCTTCCGTACCAACCTGACGTTGCAGGTGCTGGTGCTGGCGATTCTCGCCGGGGTCATCTTTAGCCTGCAACCGAGGCGGGAGAAGATCATGAAGGTGCTTGAAACGGGTACGAAGTTTGTTTTTCGCATCCTGAAATATGTGATGCTGCTCGCGCCGCTTGGCGCTTTTGGCGGGATGGCCTTCACCATCGGGAAATATGGGATAAGGACGCTTATACCGTTGGCAAAGCTGATGCTCACCGTTTATGGGACGATGATCCTTTTTGTGTTTGTCGTCCTGGGGTTGATCCTGCGATATTACAAGCTGAATGTCTGGACCTACCTCAAGAATATAAAGGAAGAGATCCTGATCGTACTCGGGACTTCGTCCTCGGAGGCGGCGCTGCCTTCGCTGATGGACAAGCTGGAAAAGATGGGTTGCAGTCAGCCCGTGGTGGGGTTGGTTGTACCGACGGGATATTCGTTCAACCTCGACGGGACATCCATCTATCTTTCGATGTCGGTCATCTTCCTCGCGCAATTGTATGGGATTTCGCTGAGTCCCGGCGAGCTGCTGTCCATCCTTGGCATTTTAATGGTTACTTCCAAGGGGGCGGCCGGGGTTACGGGCAGCGGGTTTATCGTTCTGGCGTCAACCTTGACTGCCGTACAGAAGATCCCCATCGAGGGGCTCGCCTTTCTGCTGGCCGTCGACAAATTCATGAGTGAGGCCAGGGCCATCACCAATATCATCGGCAATGGCGTGGCGACGCTGGTGATCGCCAAAAGCGAGAAAGAATATCATCCAGCCGCAACGGCGGTGAGTTAGAACCGGACCGACAAGCCCAGCGTCGGATACTGCACGATATCCTCATACCTCCATTCCACCCGCGCCTGAAGGAAATTCGTCAGGGATACTTCCACTCCCGCCCCGGCCGCGCGTAAGGTTGTACTGTGCGGTGAAGGGAATGCTGGTGAGTTTATAGGTGGTTTTATGGTTGATCTTCGCGACGAGATAGCTTGGATCGGCCACCTATTTGACAATAGGATGCGGTGGCTTTTTCGGGGGCCAGGCAAGCGTCGAGTTCCCGGAAAAAACGCACCAGACCTTCTTCACTATAGTATACTCTTTCGATGCCCCGCCGGGCCGATTCGCAGCCTACCGCAAAGAAGTTGAGTTCGTTGCGGAAGTTCCCCCGGATATAGGGTAAGGCGTGCAGGTCATCATCGCACAGGAGATGAACCAAAGAATCCTTACTCACCAGGAAATAGAGGACTCTGTTGTCGAGGAACTGTACAGGTCGCATTCGCCGCTGACCAATAAGCGCGCGTAGCAGGTTTGCGGCGCGGAATGGTCCACCCGGGGATCCGTAAAGGTGAGCGCACGATAGGCGTTGCCGCTTAGCCAGGATTATCGGTTTGCTCGGCGTGGACAAGGAGGGTCATGCCAAGGAAGGCGAGGGAGCTTAGGAGTTTTTTCATATAGCGTTGCAAGGTAATATGGGGTACGAGAACGTTATACCTCCTTGAGATATTGTATCATCTCCTGGTGGTATTGGGCGGCCGTTTTTTGTGCCGCGGCGGCGAAGTCTTCGCCCGGAGACGCAAAGAGGATGGCGCGGCTGGCGTTGACGAGCAGACCAACGTCCTTGTTCATGGCTTTTTTGGAGATGGCTTCGAGGCTGCCGCCCTGTGCGCCGACACCGGGTACGAGATAGAAATGATCCGGGGTCAGGCTTCGGATGCGGGTAAACGCATCGGCCTGCGTGGCGCCCACCACATACATAAGATTGTCGGGGCTGCCCCAGCCTGCGGCCGTCGTCAGCACTTTTTCAAATAAGGGGCCATCGCCCGCGGGTTGCAATTCGAAATCTTTTGCGCCGGCGTTGGAAGTAAGTCCCAGCAGGATGGTCCATTTGTCCTTGTATTCGAGGAAGGGACGGACGCTGTCCTCGCCCATATAAGGGGCGACGGTGATGGCATCGAAGCGGAGCGTTTCGAAGAAGGCGCGGGCGTATTGCGCGGAGGTATTGCCGATATCGCCGCGTTTGGCGTCGGCGATGGTAAAATGCGTTTTGGGGATATAGTCAACTGTCCGTTCCATGGTGGCCCAGCCTTTTACGCCATCGGCCTCATAGAACGCGGTGTTGATCTTGTAGGCGACGCAATGCTCTTTTGTCGCGTCGACGATCTGTTTGTTGAATTCGAAGACGGGGTCTTTGCCGCCCCGGAGATGTGCGGGGATCTTTGCCGGGTCGGAATCGAGTCCGACGCAGAGATAGGTGCCGGTACTACGGATGAGGGAAGTGAGTTGCAGTCGCGTCATGCGGTAAAAGTACTATAATTTCCTTTTCTGCATTTCGGCGGCGACGGCGCGGGACGCCTCGTCGCCCGTCGAGAGGTGGTCGATCACCTGATGATAGCTTTGCGGGTCGCGGTTCTGGCTGAGTTTATAGGCGGCCTGGATCTCGTCGATGGCGATGCGGAAACCAACGATGCCGCGGAGATCGGCCTGGAGTTCATGATGGGGGATCTCATCGATATGCACGGGTTGCGGAAGCGGATGTTCGTAGGTGTCGATGAGCCGGGAGAGGGCAGCGCGTAGTTCTTCCCCCTCGATGAGGGTGACCGTTCCGTAAATGTGAACGGAAATATAGTTCCAGGTGGGGACCTTCAATTCGGTGTACCAACGGGGCGAAACATACGCATGCGGACCGGGGAAGATGGCGAGGACCTTTGCGCCCGCGGTAAGGCTGTATTTCTGGTCGTTTCCGCGGGAGATATGGCCCAGGAGGCAGTCCTTTCCATCCACGCCGGTCTCCAGCTGCAGCGGGATGTGGGTGCCGACAGGCCGGCCATCGTGGACGGAGATCAGGATCGCAAAGGAGTTCTCCCGAAGGAACGCATGGATCTTTTCGGTATCTTTTTCTTCGTAGCGGCGGGGGATGTACATGCCCTCAAGTTACGAAAAATGCGTATTTTTAGGGTACACCTAACTTACTGATGAAACACCTGATTTCTACCCTGCTGATCTTATTCCTGTGCCTTACCGCCATCAGCGGACTGGCACAGGCATCGCCGGCCGCCGCCCAGCCGGACGATGAATTCAATCTTTTTTTACTGGCTATCGCGATCGCTTTCGTGTGTATCGTCGTCGGGGCGACGCTTGTCGGCTCAATGGTGGTGACGCTGGCCATGCTTGTGTTGTTCGGGCTGGTGACAGCGGGTATCGTTTCCGCGGGCATCCTGGTGGGACTGTACCGGAAGAGCATGAGCGCGGGCTTCAAGACCGTCGTGGCGGTAACGGGTTGTTGCAGCGGCATCCTTATCGGGGAGATCGCGTTCTACCTGATCAACCGCTTTTACCACCTGCATCTCAGCGGCGTCGCCGTGCTGTTGATCGGCGGGTTCTGTGGGCTCGTCGGCGGCCTGGTGCTGGGTCTTGTGCTGTTCCTGCTGATCCGGGTATTCCTCGACTATTGCCGGACGAAGTTGTCTTTCTAAGCCACCACCTCGGCCACTTTCTCTTTGTTTATATTGGCGTTCAGCATCGCGATGCTGCGGGCCGCGATGCCGGCAAAATCGAAGAATGCTTTTTTGGTGATGGCATCTTCGGTCATCATGATGGGAACCCCTTTGTCTCCGCCTTCCCGGATGCTTTGCACGAGCGGGATCTGACCCAGGAAGGGAATATCGTATTCCTCGGCGAGGCGTTTGCCCCCGTCTTTTCCAAAGATGTAATATTTATTATCGGGGAGTTCGGCGGGAGTGAACCAGCTCATGTTCTCGACCATGCCGATGATCGGAACCTTGAGTTGGGCCTGGCCAAACATGGCGATCCCTTTTTTTGCATCGGCGAGCGCCACATCCTGCGGCGTGGTCACGACGATGACGCCGGTGACGGGAACCGTCTGCATCAGGGTAAGGTGGATATCGCCCGTTCCGGGAGGCATGTCGATAATGAGATAGTCAAGCTCATCCCAGAGTACGTCGGTGACGAATTGCCGGATCGCGCTGCTGGCCATCGGCCCACGCCAGACGACGGCATTCTTTTCATCGACCAGCAGGCCGATACTCATTAATTTAATGCCATATTTCTCCAGGGGAACGATCAGGCCTTTTCCATTGGGTCCGCCATCGGTCATCAACGGGCGCTGTCCTCTTACTCCAAACATAATAGGAACGCTTGGACCATAGATATCCGCGTCCATGAGGCCGACACTGGCGCCCCCACGGGCAAGGGCCAGCGCAAAATTGGCTGCGACGGTGCTCTTCCCTACCCCACCCTTACCGCTGACGACGGCGATGATATTCTTCACCTTCGGGAGCAGTTCGCGCGCATCCTTGCGCTGTGTGGTCGTGTTGGCAGTGAATCGCACGTTTACCGTTGCCTCTTTATCGACCAGCAGTTTTATGGCGTTTATACAAGCATTTTTAATATGATCTTTCATCGGGCAGGCCGGCGTGGTGAGGACCACCGTGAAGGCAACATAGTTCCCGTCGATCTCCAGATTCTGCACCATGTTGAGAGTTACAATATCCTTTCCGAGATCGGGTTCCTGAACGTTGCTGAGGGCCGCTAAAACATTTTCCGGGGTCATGCGCAAGATTTTGTTAAAAACTTTAATTTGAGACAAAATTAACCACTGGCAGCTTTACTTTGTTTACGATTTGAAGTTTTAAAAGTTTAATTTTGAGCTGAATGAAAAAATTTTTACTATACTTTCTGCTTTTGTCCGCCCCCTATGCCGTTCACGCTCAATTCGACAAGCTAAAAGACTCAGTCGTACAGTTTTATGGGGTGATCATGACGGCTGACAGCCTGAAGGCGATACCGGCAGTGAGTGTTGTGGTAAAGGGGCGAAACCAGGGTACTTTTTCCAACGATCAGGGGGTTTTCTCGATGGTCGTCTTAAAGGGCGATGAGATAGAATTTACGAGTGTCGGTTACAAGCCCGTTCTGTACAAAATTCAGGATACCGTTCGCGATAACCAGATCAGTGTCATCCAATTGCTGGTGGTAGATGCCCAATATTTGCCTGCCACGGTGATCGCGGCGCGCCCCACACGTGAGCAGTTTGAGCGGGACTTTATCAATACCAAGGTCCCGGATGACAATATTGAAATAGCCCGTCAGAACAACGATGCCGCCAAGCGGCGGATCCTGTCCCGGAGTCTGCCCGCCAACTCCGCCGAGGCAGCGAGTACTTTCCTGCGACAAAGTGCCCAGCGCTATTATTACAATGGGCAGGCACCGCCGCAAAATATCTTCAACCCGCTCGCCTGGGCCGACTTTATCCAGGCCTGGAAGCGGGGTGATTTTCGCAATAATTAGCGGACCAACACTTGTTTCCCATATGCAAAAAATCTCCGTGATCGGCGCCGGTACCATGGGTAATGGTATTGCGCATGTCTTCGCACAAAAAGGATTTACCGTCAACCTGATCGACACTTCGGCTGCTCAGCTGGAAAAAGCGCTCAAAACAATCGCCACCAACCTCGACCGGCAAGTCACCAAAGGACTGCTCACGGAAGAGGAAAAGAAGGGGGTGTTGCAACGGATCACGACCTTTGGGAGCATTCCCGAAGGAGTGGCCAAAGCCGATCTGGCGGTGGAGGCGGCGACGGAGAATACAGAGATCAAATTAAGCATCTTCCGGCAGCTGGATGAAGCCGCGCCCGCGGGTTGTATCCTGGCTTCCAATACTTCTTCCATTTCCATTTCGAGAATCGGGGCTGTTACGCGGCGCCCCGCGGCCGTCATCGGGCTTCATTTTATGAACCCCGTGCCGGTGATGAAGCTGATCGAGATCATCAACGGATATGCAACGGATGCCGAAGTGACGCGCCAAATGGTGGCGCTGGCGGAAAAGCTGGGCAAGACGCCCTGTGTCGTCAATGATTACCCGGGATTTATCGCCAACCGCATCCTCATGCCGATGATCAACGAGGCGGTCTATAGCCTTTATGAGGGCGTTGCGATAGTAAACGACATAGACACGATCATGAAGCTGGGAATGGCCCATCCGATGGGACCCTTACAGCTGGCCGATTTTATCGGGCTGGATGTATGTCTGTCGATCCTCCGCGTCTTACAGGATGGATTCGGCCAGCCCAAATACGCCCCTTGTCCCCTGCTGGTGAATATGGTCACGGCCGGCTTTCTTGGCGTGAAGAGCGGCGAAGGCTTCTACAGGTACACCCCGGGCAGCAAGGAGCTGGTGGTAAGCACCCGCTTTACTGGGTCCGCAGGACTTTGATACTTCCCGTTACCGGATAACTTTGATTCAACATCGTGTCTTTCAGGTTTCCGCTGAGGGTGCCGGTGATATAGCCATTGACGGCGCCATAATTGGTGACGTTGAGCTGGACCGACGACCCGTAGCTCCAATTCGAATTGGGGGCATACATGAGGAAGTTGAGGGCGTATTGTCCTGTACCTGTCAGATTGTAGGTCGAGAGCGTAACGCTGCTGTTGTTGCCGTCGGTGGCATCGAATGAATTATAAGTTCCGGGCGTCGAGCCGATGGTAACATTCTGCGCCGAATAGGTGATGCTATTGGGCGGGGTAGTCCAGGTCCAGGTGTTGCCATTAGCCGTAACCGTGATAAATTGCGTGTAACTAACACCGCAAGCCGAAAGCTGACCGGCGTCCACCTGGCCGGAACTCGCATTGATCGTGCTGGCCGTACCGGATTGCTGCGCGGTAAAGTCGGTAGCCGTGATCATTACGGGTACCGTCGTCGAATAACAGCGGATGATCGGCAATGTAAACGCCCCCTGTTTCACAGCTGCGCGATGATCGAGCCCATCGACCATGATATCGACCATCCCGCTGTCCACCGGGTTATTGCTGCAATCCACCACTTTGCCGGAAAGGGTAAGATCGCTGCTCGTTACCGTTACCTTCAGAGTCCCCAGATCGACATCCTGGAGGGCCGGCCCTACGTTCATGCCGCCCATGATATTCCCGCATTCGGTGACGACCTGCATGACCAGCGGCTTTCCTTTGAGGATCAGCCCGCTGGCGTAGCCGTTTAAGTCCGTATAACCGCCACGGACATCGCCGGTGGGCGAGGTAAAGGAGATAAAGTTATGTGGCAGCGAGTTTCCATATTGGTCTTTTACCTGGATCTTAAAGTTGACCGTGTTGAGAGGGGAGTCGCAGTTCCACCAAGTGAAGTGACCGACCTGACCCACGTAGTTGTTTCCCTGACGGGTAGCCGTCCCCTGTTGGATCCAGCGGCCGGTTGAATCATTGAAATACCAAAGCGGGATGGTCGCAGGGGCGGTTGCCTGGAGAGAAGTTGGGATCGCCATCGTAAGCGTGGCGGTTTGTCCCGAGGCGATCTGGAGTTTATTGCCTGCGTCGTCCCGCAGTTCGACTTCCATCATCCCGAAGCTCTGGATAGCTGTTTCCTTGCCATCGCTGCCGATCCCGCGGAGATCGCCGGGCATATATTGAAAAGCATTTTCGTTGGTGGGGTTGAGATAAGTGGCAAAAACATGCACCGTGCCGGTGTAGGCAGTGTTGTCGGAAGCCGTTACGACGCTTGTGGGACCGAAGGCGACGGTGTCGCCGGAATAGACCATGACCTTGCCCCCGGTGGAAGCGAGGAAGCTGCCCGTTTCCGAACGCCCGATCAGCCGGATGGTTATAAAACCGGACTCACCGCCGTTGGTGACGATGCTGCGGCTACCCGCGAAATAACCGGATTTAGTGGCCTGGACATAGCCAAACCTGCTGGACATGCTGATATTGGTAAACGTGAAAATCCCGTTGACATCGGTCGTGGCGCTGGCCGTCCCGCTGGTGACCGCGGCTCCCTGTACGGGAGTCCCGTCCTGGTCGACTACACGTCCCTGGACATTGGCCGTTACCATTACTTCGGGAGGAATATTGTTACCGGTGGTGGTGGAATTACCGGAGGAGCTGTATTTCTGACAGGCGAGGAAGCCGGCCAGGAGGATCAGCAAAAGGGTCAGGGATACAATTGGTTTTTTCACGGGGGTAGATTGGGTTATAAAAAGGCCCAGGGGCGCCACCTATAACGCCCCGACAACCCCCAAAATTATCCCGCGGTCGGCGAAAGTTCTACATCCCTGATTTCCTGTAATTTATAACTCAGCTCGGAGATGCGGTTGCGCGGAATGGCAATAGTCATATTACAAAAAAGCTGCATCTCCTGGCGGACGACCCGGCAATTGTATTGTTTTACAAGGGTCATGATCTCATTGACCTGGGTATAGTCAAACTGAACGACGAATTCTTTTTCCACGGGTTTCTGGACAAGCTGGGTCGTCTGCAGGGCGAGGGCGGTGGCCGTCTTATAGGCGTTGATCAGACCCGGCACTCCCAGCAGGGTGCCCCCGAAATAGCGAACGACGACGACAAGGGTGTTGACGAGCTGCTTGCTGTCGATCTGGCCGAGGATGGGCCGGCCGGCCGTACCGGAGGGTTCACCGGCATCGCTTACGCGGTAGGTATTGCCGTCGAGGCCGAGGCGATAGGCAAAACAGTGATGGGTGGCTTTTGGGTGCTCTTTTTTGACGTCGTTGAGCCTTTCCCTGAACTCATCGGTGCTGGCTATCGGATAGACATAGCCGATGAATTTGCTGCCTCTGTCCTTGAATTCGGCCATGCCGGTTTTTGCGACGGTATAATAGAAATCCTGATCAGTCATGATGGTAATAACGAATGGTGTCCGACAATAGGCTTTCATGGGATCGGAGGTGAGCGTGGGTAAGTCGCGGCGCCGGCAGTCCGGCCGGCAGATGAAGGTCGTTGTTGGTGATGATGCGGGCTTCGTCCCAGGCATCTTCGTCGATAAAGGATTGCAGAAGCCGCGCTCCGCCTTCCACCAGGACGCTTTGGATCTTCAGCTGATGCAGTGCGAGGAGTAGCTGATTGACGATGCTGCTATCCGTGGCGATTTGATAGTAGTGAAGGTTTTCGTGTTCTTCTTCGTGTTTGATGCTGTTAAAGACGATGGTCTTTGTTTTCCGGTCGAACAGTTGAAGGTCAGCCGGCAATTCCAGGTTTTTGTCGATGACCAGCCGGATGGGATCGGGACCGGTCCAGAGCCGGGCTGTGAGCGCCGGGTTATCGATCAGCGCTGTCCGGGGTCCGACGAGGATGGCCGCTTCCTCCGAACGCCACTTATGGACCAGGCGGTTGGTGTATTCGTTTGAAATAGCTGTCCTTTCGCCGGCACGGGCGATAAGGCCGTTGGCACTTTGGGCCCATTTCAGCAGGACATAGGGACGGTACCGGGTATGAAAAGTAAAGAAGCGGCTGTTGAGCTGCCGGCATTCCGTTTCGAGGATCCCCGGTTGTACGTCGATGCCTGCCGCCTTCAGTTTCTCGATGCCTTTCCCATTGACCAGGGGAAAGGGGTCGCGGCAGCCGACCACTACCCGGGGGACCCGGTTCGCGATGAGCAGATCGGCGCAAGGAGGGGTTTTCCCATGATGGGCGCAGGGTTCGAGCGAGACATAGATGGTAGACTGATCGATGTATTGCCGGTTGGCCTCGCTAACCGAATCGAGGCAATTCACCTCTGCGTGCGTCTTGCCATAGAGTTGGTGATAGCCTTCGCCGATGATCCGGTCGTTATAGACCAGCACCGCGCCGACCATCGGATTGGGGGCTACATGACCGGCGCCGAGGCGGGCCAGTTCGAGACAGCGATGCATATATGTTTCGGGAGCGGTCAAGGGCGCAAATTTAATCCAAATAGGGCGTCCGCGACGCCGCAATTGGGAGTAATTTTACGGGATGGATTGGCTGACTGCACAAAAAGAATTGAGTTTGGACCTGGTACCCCTGTATGGTGAGCGGGAAGCGACCGTGATTGCCGATTGGGTAGTAGAGTCGCTTAGCGGGAAGAAGAAGATCGACCGGCTGATGCTGCGGGGTGTTTTATTGCCGCCGGAGGCCCTGGCTTCCTATGAGCGGTGCCGGCGGGAGTTGCTGACGCACCGGCCGGTGCAATATGTGCTGGGAGAGAGCTGGTTTGCGGGGATGAAATTTGTTGTAGACGAGCGGGTGTTGATCCCCAGACCGGAGACGGAGGAACTGGTCGAATGGGCGGCGGCGGAGATCTCGGCGGCCGATGCCGGAGATGGGAGATCTGCCCTGCTCGACGTGGGTACGGGCAGCGGCTGCATCGCTGTGACGCTTGCGCGAAGGCTGCCGAACTTGCCGGTATTTGCCTGTGATGTCAGCGTAGGGGCATTGGCGGTGGCGCAGGAGAATGCCGAAGCCCTGGGTGCGGCCGTGGGTTTTATCCGGCTGGATTTTCTTGATCACGGCGGATGGACCCAACTCCCGCCAATCCGCTGGCTGGTGAGCAATCCGCCCTATATCCCGATGGATGAAGCCGGTTCACTGGACCGGCATGTCGTTGATTACGAACCGGGTGCCGCACTTTTCGTCCCGACCGGCGATGCCCTTTTGTTCTATCGGGCATTGGGTGAATTCGCCCGGCAACGCTCTACGCCGGGTGGCGGATTATTTGCCGAGATCCATGAGGACCGGGGGCCGGCGGTGCAGCTGCTGCTGAAGGATCTGGGGGCCAGGGAGGTGGAGTTGCGGGCGGACCTGCAGGGCAGGAACCGGATGATAAAAGCAACATGGTAACAGTAATATATTTCATCACTTCCGCGGGCTGGGCTTATTTTGCGCCCAAAGATTGTACGTGATGATACTCAGGACCTATGGCGCCCTTTTTATGACCTTGTTTGCGGGCTCGGTGACTGCCCAGACCAACGACGCCCTGTTCAAAGATTCCGGCTGGAGTACCCATTTTCAATTTACGGGTGTCGTGCAGGGGTATCCCCATTTTTCATCCCCTTATAGCGGGCAGAACAGTTTGCAGCCGAATGGCCAGCATGCTTATTCGGTGACGACCACCGCCTACCTGGGGCATTCGCTGTGGAAGGGAGCCTCCCTCTTTTGGAATCCCGAAATGGCGGGCGGCCGCGGGGTGAGCAGCACACTGGGGATTGCCGGCTTCCCCAATGGAGAGACGTTTCGTATCGGCAACCCGGAGCCGACGGTCTATACGGGCCGGCTGTTTCTGCGGCAGCATATCTTTCTCGACAAGGATCATTTTGAACAGCTGGCCGACGATCAAAACCAGCTGAGCGAACGGGTTTCGACCTCGCGGATCACCCTGACGCTGGGGAAGTTCTCGCTGGGAGATTTCTTTGACGGCAGTAATGTGAGCCATGATCCCCGGATGGATTTTATGAACTGGGCCTTTATGAACAATGGGGCCTATGACTATGCCGCCAATACCCGCGGCTATACTTTTGGGTTCGTCGCCGAACTGGTGAAGCCCAGCTGGACCCTGCGGGTGGGAACGGCCCTGGAGCCGATCTATGCCAATGGGCCGGACCTGGATGAGCATTATTTTCATACCAACAGCGAGAACGTCGAGTTCGAGAAGCGATATACCGTCAAGGGGCATAAGGGTGTGCTGCGCCTATTGGGTTATTACAATATCAACCACGCGCCAAAATACCGGGATGTGATAAACGAAAAACTCGATGGGACGGACACCGCGATGGATGTCATCTTCGGCAAGAAATATGGCGGCAGGAAACCGGGGTTCGGGATCAACGGCGAGCAGGAACTCGGCTCTTCGGTAAGCGCCTTCTTGCGACTCGGCTGGAACAATGGGAAGACGGCAACCTGGGCATTTGCGGAGATTGACAATACGGTAAGCGGCGGGATCCGCATTTATGGGGACGGCTGGAAGCGGAAGGCCGACAATATCGGGGTGGCCCTGATGACGAATGGGATCTCGAACGATCACCGGGATTTCCTGGCGGCGGGCGGTTATGGGTTTATGATCGGGGATGGCCGGCTGCCGAATTATGGCCGGGAGGATATTGCGGAGATCTTCTACGAATGCAAGTTGTTTGCGAATATCTGGGGGACGCTGGATTATCAGTTTGTGGAGCATCCGGCTTATAACAGGGACCGCGGGCCGGTTAGCCTGTTTGCCGCGAGGGCTCACGTAGAGTTTTAGCATTGGCGCCTTCGGCACCAGACGACTGTCCATTAATATCGGGCCTTCGGCCAGCGGCGCTGTGCGCCGCTACTGCACGCCGTTCTTATCCACCGCGAGGACCGTCCGCGCCCCGAGTTCACGGGCCACGCGCATCACCTGGACTACATCGTCGACGGGAACATTTTTATCTGCATTGATGACGACCGACGGTTGATCTCCCTGTTTCACCAGGAAGGGTTGCAATTTTGCCTTCAGCTCGTCGATGGTGACATGGGCGGTGCCGACGTAAAACTGTTTATTGGCGTCGATGGAAACGACCACGGTCTGTTTGGCCTTGGTGTCGCTTTTCGACTTGGGCTGGGAAAGTTTTATCACATTCGGGTTGGCAAGTGAGGAGACGATGAGGAAGAATAGCAACAGGATGAACAGGATATCGTTCAAGGGTCCTGTGTGGACTTCCGCCTCCTCCCTATGTCTTCTTCGTAGGTTCATGTTTGTTTGTTTTAGCCTAGCGGGTTGGTTCCTGCAGGATATCGATGAAATCGGCGCTGGCCGATTCGAGGCGGTTTGTGGCTTTGTCTACCTGGGAGTTCAGGAAGCGATAGCCCAGGTAGGCGATGATCCCGATGATCAGGCCGGAGGCCGAGGAGATCATTTTTATATAAATGCCGCCGGCGATAGTCGACAGGGTGTAGTCGTTGGTCGCGGCGAGGGTATAGAACAGCTCGAACATCCCCACGATGGTCCCGAGGAAGCCAAAAAGGGGGCCGATGTACCCGATGACCGACAGGACAGACAGGTTTCTTTCCATTTGATACAATTCCAGCTTCCCGACGTTCTCCATGCTCCGTTCGATGGCTTCTATGGGTTTACCGACACGCTGGATACCTTTATCGATCATCCGGGCGACGGCCGAGTTGGTATTTTTGGTAAGGCTGCGGGCGGCCTGGACGTTTCCATTGATGATATGATCCCGGATAATGCTCATGAAGTTATCGTCCATTTTCATGGCCTTCTTGATGGCCAGGTAGCGTTCGAAGAAGACGAAGAAGGCGATCACCAGCAGAAGGGCGAGGGGGAACATAAGCGGACCGCCTTTCATAAGGATATCCCAGAGACTTTCTTTTTGCTGGGTCGCCAGCTGGGCGACGTGGGCCAGGCTGTCTTTGAACTTTGCGGAGTCGATGATTACCTGCAGGAAGAATAAATTCATGTGGTAAATGTAAAGATTTGCGAATATAACGGCCAGAGGGCCGATGTATTTTTAAGGAAATGCTAAAATTAGGCCAAATGAACCTCTGTGAGGCCAAATGGCTGCCCGATGCAGCTATTTATTCGGGCCGAGCTGTTGGTTGATCATCAGGGCCTGGATCTGGCGCATGGTATTTTCCATCCCCTGGGCGCTGCCATCGAGGAAGATGATGTTCCCCTTGCTCACTTCCGCGAAGTTTTTGACGGCTTCGGTCCACATACTGAAGAGGATGACATTGGTGTCGAGATTGGCCCGTTTCATCTCTTCGGCGGCCTCGCTCATCCCGTGGGCCACTTCCTGCCGGAAGAGGGCGACGCCCTGGCCGCGGAGGCGGGCTGCTTCTTTTTCGGCTTCTGCGGAGATCTTGATGGCATTGCCTTCGGCTTCCGCGGCCTTTGTTTTTGTGATAAGGAGGGCCTGGCCTTCGTTCTCGGCGGCGGCCTTCAGGTTGTTGCTGGCCACGACCTTGCTCATCGACTCGATAATGGCTTTGTCGAAAGTGATATCGTTTATCTGGAGGTCCATCAAGTGATAGCCCCATTCTTCGAGTGATTGATCGATCTGGTCTTTTACGAATTCGACGATCTCCCGCCTGAGACCGAGTATCTCGGCCTGGCGCTTGGTGGCGACAAAAGAGCGGATGCTGCCTTCGATGGTGCGGGTGAGGGCCTGCATCAGATCGCGATCGGCAATGAACTTGAATGCAACGCGTTTGATGGTTTCTTCATCGGCGTTTTGAACGGCATACAGGAGCATGCTTTTAAAATAGACGTTGGCCTGGTCGGCGGTGACGGCCTGGAATTCCAGTTCGACCGACCGGTTCTGAATGGAGATCTTCTTATATACCACTTCGAGAACAGGGAGTTTGAAGTTGAGCCCCGGACGGAGGATACGGTTATATTTTCCAAACCTCGTGATGACGTAAATATATCCCTGAGTGACCGTCAGGACGCAGCTGAGGATCACTGCCAGGACGATCAGGACCCCGATGATATATACGACATTGACAGTCTCCATATGTAAAACTATTTGTGGGTGAATGTACATAAATTTGCGGATGCGCACGAATTACGGTCTGATCATTATCGGCGGCGGGCCCATTGGCATTGCCTGCGCCCTTGAGGCTCAAAAGGCGGGAATCGAGTATCTTATCCTGGAAAGAGGCTGTCTGGTCAATTCTTTGTACCGGTACCCGGTCAATATGACCTTCTTCTCCACTTCCGAGCGGATCGAGATCGGCGGGGTTCCTTTTGTCAGCAATAATGTGAAGCCCAACCGCAGCGAGGCGCTGGAATATTATCGCCGGGTGGCCGTGTCGAACGCCGTCAATATCCAGCTGCAGGAGGGAGTAACGGCGGTGCGTCCGGCGGGTGGGGGGTTTGAGGTGGTGAGTAACCGGAGCACATATCATGCCGCCAACGTGATCCTGGCCACCGGCTTTTATGATATCCCGGTGTTGCTGAATATCCCCGGTGAGCAGTTGCCCAAGGTCACACACTATTATAAAGAGCCGCATTTTTATGCGATGCAGAAGGTGGTGGTGGTGGGCGCCAGCAATTCCGCGGTGGATGCGGCGCTGGAGACCTGGCGCAAGGGAGCGGAGGTGACGATGGTGATCCGCGGTGAAGGCATCGGCCCCCGGGTGAAGTATTGGGTGAAACCCGATATCGAGAACCGGATCAAAGAAGGCAGCATCACCGCCCATACGCGTTCGGTGCTTTCGGCCATCCGGGAAGGTGAGGTGGACATTCTTACGCCGGAAGGACTGAAGACCATCTCCAATGATTATGTCATCTCGCTGACGGGATACCAGCCCGATTTCAAACTTTTACGGCAGATCGGTATCCAATTGTCGGATGACGGCCGGCTGCAGCCGTATTACGATCCCGAAACGATGGAAACGAATATTCCGGGTCTGTATCTCGCCGGTGTCGTCTGCGGCGGGATGAATACGCATGTCTGGTTTATCGAGAATTCGCGGGTGCACGCGGGGATGATCATCCGCAATATCCTGAACAGGGCTTAGGACCGCTGTTCCCACACCTGCGCCAGATGAACGATGGTCCGCACGGCGGCCTGCATATCCTGGATGCTGACATATTCGTGCTTCCCGTGAAAGGCCATCTCGCCCGTGAAGATATTTGGACAGGGCAGACCCATAAAGGAAAGCCGGGAGCCGTCGGTGCCGCCGCGAGCGCTGCTGCGATGGACTTTCACGCCGGCCCTTTCGATCGCTTCCAGCGCATATTCCGTCACCTCGGGGTGTGCGTCGAGCACTTCTTTCATATTGCGATATTGTTCGGTGACCGACACCTCGGCGGTGGCGCCGGGGAAGGCGTTTAGCGCATCGTCGATCTTATCCTGCAGATGAGTTTCGTAGGCTTTGAGTTTCCCCGTTATAAAGTCACGGATGATGAATTCCACCGTCGCTTTTTCGGTGATGCCGCTGAACCGGACGGGATGGACAAAGCCATAGCGGTCTTCGGTGGTTTCGGGGGACCATTCGTCCTTTGGCAGGCTGTCGATAAAGTGAGCCGCGACTTTCAGGGCGTTGACAAGTTTGTCCTTGCCGTAGCCGGGATGGGCGCTGATGCCGTGGAAGGTGATCGTCATGGCATCCGCGGAGAAGGTCTCGTCCTCGAATGAGCCGAGTTCGCCGGCGTCGAGGGTGTAGCCGAAATCGGCGCCGAGCCGGGTCATGTCGAGCTTATCCACTCCCCTGCCGATCTCTTCGTCGGGTGTAAAAAGGATACGGATGGCGCCGTGTTTTATTTCCGGATGCCGGACAAGGAAATGCGCCATATCCATGATCACGGCGATGCCGGCCTTGTCGTCGGCGCCCAGCAGGGTCGTGCCGGAGGCTGTGATGAGATCGTCGCCTTTTTTGGTCGCCAGGTAGGGATGTTCTCGCGGGCTGATCACCTGGTTGGGGTCGTCGGGAAGGGGGATATCGCCGCCGTCGTAATTGGCATGAACGATGGGTTTGACGTTCTCACCGGTGCAATCGGGGGCGGTATCCATGTGCGCACAGAAACAGATGACGGGTACGGGTTTATCCGTATTGGCGGGGAGGGTGGCATAGACATAGCCGAAGTCATCGAGCGCTGCGTCGGTCAGGCCCATGAGCTTCAGTTCTTCCACCAGCAGCCGGCCGAGGTTCTTTTGCTTCTCCGTGGACGGATGGCTTTTGGACTGCGGGTCGCTCTGGGTATCGATTTGTACGTAGCGGAGAAATCTTTCCGCCGCGCTGAAGTCGTAGTTTTCGAACATCTTATGTATTTTCGTTGAGGCGAAAAATTGGGCAAATATAATTTTTTGCCTCAACATGGCTAATGTCTTTAAACTGGCTCCGCCAGTTTTGGACCTGGCGAATATAATGCGTATGTCTGATCAGGCTATAAAAAATCCGGTGTTGCGGCAGGGCTGGCTGCGGGTGTTGGTGTTTTGCGTCAGCTTTTGCGTCCTTTCCATACTTATTGCCGTTCCGGCGGTGATTACCGTCGCGGGAGTTTCCGTCGACGATCTGAAGGCGAAGCCGATTGCCACGCTTTCGGGGTTGCTGACGGGGAACTATCTCTGGCTGATGGTCCTGCTGGAATTTGCGATCGCGATGGTTTCCGTAGGGATATTCCGGCTGCTGATCGACCGGCGCAGCCTGGGAACGCTTGGCTGGGGGCTGGAAGCAGTCCCGGGTGAAGGCGTGACCGGACTTTTTATGGGACCGGCCCTGCTTGGAGTCACCGCGCTGCTGATGATGGCCAGCGGACACCTGGAATGGGTGGATATCAGCTTTGACCCATCTTCCCTCTTCGTCTCGCTGGGTTTGATGGCGCTGATCGCCTTTAGCGAGGAGATGGTGTTCCGGGGTTATATCCTCAACAACCTCCTCGAATCTTTTCCCAACAAGTGGGTGGCCCTGCTGATCTCGGGGGTGCTGTTCGCCGGCTTTCACTTTACCAACCCCGGCATACACACGCTGGCGTTCGCCAACCTGTTCCTGGCCGGGCTGCTGTTGGGGGTCAACTATATCTACACCCGGAATCTCTGGTTTTCCTTCCTTTTTCACCTCAGCTGGAATTTCTTCCAGGGACCGATCCTTGGGTTCCGGGTAAGCGGGCTTAGCCTGCCTACGCTGCTGGTAGCAGAACCCAAGGGCGATCTCTTTATTACGGGGGGGGACTTCGGACTGGAAGGCTCGATCCTGAATACTACCGTTTCGGTTCTAGCGCTTTGCGTGCTGGCGCTTTTCTTTGAGAAGAAATACGCTGCCAGGTCTCAGCAGCTTACGGCATAATGATCCGGGACGGGCTGTTGATATCCACCAGTTCGAGATCGAAGATCAGATCCTGACCGGCCAATTGGTGGTTGGCATCCAGCACGACGAATTCTGGTTTTACTTCCACGATGACGACGGGCATCTGTTGTCCGGCACCGTTATTCATGGCCAGTTGCATTCCAACTTCGGGCTTCATATTGGGAGGAAATCGATCGATGGGAAATTCAATGATCGCCTGGGGGTCACGGGGTCCATAGGCATCATCCACGGCGATCTCGATGGTCTTTTTTTCACCTACGGTCATGCCCAACACACCATCGTCGAACCCTTTTATCACCATACCGCTGCCCACTTCAAACTCCAGGGGAGCCCGACCTTCGGATGAATCGAATGTTGTGCCGTCGGTGAGCCGCCCATGATAGTGAACTTTGACGGTATCTCCTGATCTTACTTCTTGTGCCATACAAATGTGTTTTGTGCAAGGTAAGGCTAAATAGTTAAATTGCGACCAAATCAGCCGTTGCATATGCCGAGTAGTCCGAGGATAGTTTTTATGGGCACCCCCGAATTCGCAGTCGCCAGTCTGGAGGCCATCCTGGATGCCGGATTTCAGGTAGTCGGGGTTGTGACGGCGCCCGATAAGCCGGCAGGCCGGGGAATGCAGTTGACCGAAAGCGCCGTCAAGAAATTTGCCGGCGGGAAGGGCTTGCCCATCCTGCAGCCGGAGAAATTGCGCGACCCCGGTTTCCTGGAATCGCTGCGGGCCCTGCGGGCCGACTTGCAGATCGTGGTGGCTTTTCGGATGTTGCCGGAAATGGTATGGGACATGCCGCCGATGGGGACCGTAAACCTTCATGGTTCGCTGTTGCCGCAATATCGCGGCGCCGCGCCGATCAACTGGGCCGTGATCAACGGTGAAAAAGAAACGGGGGTGACCACCTTTCAATTGCAACACGATATCGACACGGGAAGCATCCTGCTACAAGACCGGTTCCCCATCGAGGAAACCGACACGGCAGGAGATGTACACGACCGGATGAAGGTGATCGGCGCCAGTCTGCTCGTGCAGACCATCGAGGGACTTGCGGCGGGAACACTGCGCTCACACCCCCAGGAGAATTCCGCGGATCTGAAACATGCCCCGAAAATTTTTACGGAAACAGGAAAGATCGATTGGAATAAACCGGCGACGGAGATCTTCAATCTTATCCGCGGGCTTTCGCCTTTCCCCACGGCCTATACGGAGTTGGATGGTAAGACCCTGAAGATCTACCGGGCAGAAAAAGCGGTGCATGCGCTTGCGCCGGATGTCGCGCCGGGTGTCTATGACACCGACGGGAAAAGCTTTCTCCGGTTTGCCACACCGGATGGTTATATCCGGGTGACCGAATTGCAGCTGGAAGGGAAAAAACGGATGGCCGTGGCGGATTTCCTGCGCGGTTACCGGTTTAGTAACTCACCTGAACGGTAAATCGATCGCTGGTTTGTCCCATCTCAGCGGCGGCGGCGTTGCTGATACGGATGGTGAGACCGGCGCTTTCCTTCATATCGGGAAGCTGTCCCAACACCTTTACAAAGACGCTTTTACCGGCGGCATCGGTGACCTTCACGATGCTTCCGATGGCGATATTATTCATGAGCGCATAGTATTTTCCATCCTGCCAGCCGCTGGTGCTTTTAAAGATACTTGCCATGCCGCTGAGCGATTTTCCATTATCCATGAATTCGGATTTGAATATCCCGCCGTCGAAGCGGGGCGATGGAGGAGCGGAAGGAGTTGCGGCACTCGCCGTGGCGACAGCCGGTTTTGAAATGGGCGTATCCACGGATTTTGTCAGGACCGGTTTTGCTGAGTTAACCGCAGTTGTTGTTGCCGTTGCGGCAGCCGGCGGCGCAGCGGCCGCTGTCGAGGTGGATGCCGGTAGTTGAGATATCGCGGGTGTTGCCGCAGGAGGCGGGGGCGGGTTTGTCGCCAGCGTGGACAATGCCGTCCTGACTTTCAGATAACCTACGATCAGGCGCATGCCCGGACGTACCGCGTCCTTGGTCATTTTATTCCATTTTTCCAGCGTGGGGATGGGGACTCTATTGTGATTGACGCTGATGCGATACATCCATTCCTTCTCCTGGGTGATGTAATAGACAGGGAGCAGGGATTCGGCCGGGGTTTTCTGCAGATTCTGGGAGAAATTGACGGCCGTGAGCGGGATCTGGACGACCTGCCCGATCGACAGCGGCTGGGTTAATGCCAGATGATTAAATGGGGCCAGTTCTTTTGGGCTGGTATTATATAGCCGGCCGATGCTGTACCAGTTCTCTTTGGCGGTGACCGTGTGTTCCAGGTATAATTTACCGGTCTGGCCAAAGACGATCAATTCATTGGATGTTGTTTGGGCCTGGGCAAACTTTATTAAAAAAAAGCTAGTCAGAAAAAGTACGGTCACTTGTGATCGCATAGCGATATTTTTAGTTAATGTCGGCCCCACGTCGTGGGCACACCGGATTACAGCCGATCCCGGTTTCAACAAAGATGCGGTTTTTTATTCTCTTTTGAGAATCCGCCACTCTTTGGGATAGTAATTGTTTGAGCGCTGGGGAAGGACCTTGATCCAACCCAGGTTATGGTCCGCATATCGTACAAGGACCCAACCCCGGTGCGTTGTCCCGGGGTGCAGATCCTCCTTTCGCAGATATTGCAAGGCCTGTTCGCGGGATAGCGACAAGGCTGGAATACCGGGGTGAGCCATCGTGCTCATTGCCAGATGGTGATGCGGGATAAAATCCTTTGCGGACAGCTGCCCCAGGGTGATGCCCGCCTCTTTCAGATAACAGGCGGATTGCAGGATGGGAATATCCACGAGCCGCGATTCAGGAAGGGCATGCACCTGTTCCTGATGGATGAACAGCGCCAGTGATGAGGCAGGCTGTATCCATTGGTGAATGGTTTCCAATTCTTTTTTCGACGGTTTTTCGGGTTGGTTCAGCTTGCGCGGCGGGGCAAAACTATTTCCGTCATTCTTGCGGAGGGCGGCGATGAAAAGCCCTTCCCCCTTCAGCCGGTGCGGGTAGAACCGATAGCCATAGCCGCCTTTTTTGCTTCTTGTTTCCACGATATTCCATTCCGGGTCCAATTGCAAGGAACAGCTTGTCGCATCGAATTCCATCATCAGCCAATCAAGGATGTCTTCGTCCTCTTCGCGGGAATAGGCGCAGGTGGAGTAGATGAGTATCCCTTCGCGCCGCAATGCCGGCCAGCAATCGGCCAGGATACGCTGTTGCCGCTGCCAGCAGAGCTGTACATTTCCCGGGCTCCATTCATTGACAGCATCGGGTTCGCGACGAAAGAGTCCGCTGCCGCTGCAGGGAGCGTCGACCACGATGACATCAAAATAGTTTTCGAGCCGTTGAAAGTCCCGGGGGTCATTGTTGGTGACGACCGTACCGGGGGCGCCCCATTTGATCATGTTCTCCTGCAGGACCGATACGCGATTACGGATGACTTCGTTGCTTACCAGCAGGCTTTCCGGTGATAAAAGCGATCGGAGCAGGGTGGATTTGCCGCCCGGGGCCGCGCAGCAGTCGAGGACCCGAAGCGACCGGGTGAGATCGGTGGTCTGACGAAGGGCCTGTTCGAGGAACATGCTCGACGCCTCCTGGACATAGTAGGTTCCGGCATGAAAGAGCGGGTCGAGGGTAAAGCTGGGGCGCGAGGCCAGATAGTAACCCGATGAAGACCAGGGCACCGGGACCGCGTTTTCCGGCAGCACGGCGGGCGGTTTGGCCGGGTTGATACGAATGGAAGTGGGCGCGGGCCCTGCGGTGTGCACGGCTTCGAAAGCCGCGGCATCGTAACCGGGAAGGCCTTCAAGCGAGGAGAGGAGTTCTTTTGGTAGATGAGAGGACACGATCGGTGTAAAAATAGGCTAATTCCGCGGATTGGTCAAGGCAGGAGGGTGTTTAGAAAAGGCGCCACGCAACCACGCGTAGAAGCCATAGGGCCCATGGCTCAGCCGGATGGCGACGACGACGATCCAGGCCATCCCGAACAGCCCCAATAAGAAGGCGGGAAGGATAAAATTCCTTTTCATGTTCCTGAAGATAACAAAACCCGGGAAATACCCCTCCCGCACCGCCTTCTATGGTACGACGATCGTTTTTGTCTGCGAGGTATGAGCACTGAAATAGCCCAGGGCCCCGCCCACAATGTTCGTCACAGGGTTGCTCGCAATCGTGCTCCCATTTCCGGTAGAGGACATATCCACACTGTACCAATACTTATACATGGGCGCATCGATACACTGCATTTCCACGTTGACATTGTCCTTGCCGTGGAGGGTGCTATCCGGGTCCGGCCGCAGCATCGACCAGGTGCTGGTCTTCCCGTCGGTGAAGTCATCGTTTTGATAATAAAGCGTTTTGTCGAGTACCCCGTTGATCGTCTGGTTGAAGCGGTAGCTGTTTCCCTGGCCCACCGGGTCGGTGAACAACGGCACAACGGCCTTGACCGTCTTCGAGAAATTGAACACTTCCACGATATAGAGGCTATCCAGGTTCACCTGATGCGGCATGACCGAAGTTGCGGTGAGATGGGCATTGCCCACCGTTACGTCCAGATTATAAGTGCGTCCTTCCACTCCCTGAAGCGTCTTCGTCTGGTAGATGCCGGGGGTTATTTCCTGCAAGGTCTCGGTATTCCCGGCATTGTCCGAAATGATCACGGCCGCCTGGCTGACCCCCTGCAGGGTATAATCCGCATTCACGGCATCCGTCTTGCCGATGGTCACCTGATAGGGCCCGGGCAGGTTGGTCACGTTTCCTTCGATAACATATTTTCCCGAATCGTTCTTTAGTTTCAGATCGATCACTTTCTGGCAGGCTGTCAGGCCGAGGATCGTCAATAAAACGGCTATTTTGATGGATCTCATTTTTTAGAATTTGAAGTTGTAGGAAATAAAGGGCACCGCGCTGAACAGGGTCGTCCTGACCGCCTCCGTCTTGTCCGGGTCGGTCTTATTATCCCGGAACGTGATGATAAAGGCATTGTTCCGGGCATAGGCATTGTAAATCCCAAAGGCCAGTTCCGAAGAGTACCGTTTTGTTTGCTTCAGCTGCACCGTTGCGCTGAGGTCGAGGCGATGATAGGCGGGCATGCGGTAGCCGTTACGCTCCGAATAATAGTACACCGTCCGGCCATCCGCTCTGTATTTGCCGCTGGGGAAGCTGACCGCATTGCCGGTATTATAGACCCAACTGCCTGAAATGCCCCACCGCCGGTTGAGCTTATACATGCCGACCACGGAAATATCATGTGTCCGGTCCTGAAAAGCATTGTACCATTGGTCGTTGTTGATGCCATCGATCTTCTTCTCGGATTTTGACAACGTGTAGCCGATCCATCCCGTCAGCCGGCCCTGTTTCTTCCGCAGGAGCCACTCCATACCATAAGCCCTGCCCTTGCCGTATAGCAGTTCGGTCTCGATGGTGCCGTTGCTCTGAACATTGGCGCCATCGCGGTAATCGATCTGGTTTTCCAGCGCCTTGTAATAGGTCTCTACAGTCAGCTCATATCGATCATCGCTTAAATTCCGGTAATAACCGAGAGATACCTGGTGCGACCGTTCGGGTTTGATCATATTGTTGCTCAGCACCCAGCGATCGGTCGGCAAACCCGCGCTGCCGGAGGAAATAAGATGCATATTCTGGGTGTTGTCGACATAGGAGGCTTTGAGAGAGGATCTGGCGTCCAACTGGTAGCTCGCCGCAAAGCGGAACTCCGGGTTGACATAGGTCTTCAGGATTTGGCCACTGCCATTATGTATCGTATCCGTGACCTTTCCGCCGGGCGTCACATCCACAAAATCCCCCTTTCCGGTGGCACTGAAAACCTCCAGCCGGGCGCCGTAGGTAAAGCTCAGGCGGTCGGAGGCCTTCCAGTCGTTGCTGAGATAGACCGCGCCCTCCAGGCCGTATCTTTTCTGCCAGGCGGTGTCGTTGACGCCCGCATCGGTTCCCGCATCGAGCACGCCGGGTGTCATCTCATGGTGGATCGCGTTGAACCCAAACCGAACCGTATTACGGGGGTTGAGGTACCATTGAAATTCTTCCTTCAGGTTGAGGTCCTGCAGTTCGGATCTGACGGAAAAACTGCTGCCGCTGTTGTTAAAGCGCAATTTATAGTTGTAGTCGCTATAGATAAGGGAGGTGTTGGAAAACAGCCGTGGCCCGAAGGTATGATTCCAGCGGATGGTCCCCGTCGCATTCCCCCAGTTGATGCCAAAGACATCCGCGCTGGCGAGGTTATCCCGCCCGAAATAGCCCGACACATATAGTTTGTCCTTACTGCCCAGAGTAAAATTCAACTTCGCGTTGAGGTCGTAGAAGTAAAGGCTGTTCTTGTTCTTCGTGGAGTCTCCCGACAGTTTCAGGAACATGTCCGCATAGGTGCGGCGCGCCGTGAAAAGGAAGGAAGACTTGTCCTTTTCGATGGGGCCTTCCGCAGTGATCTTTGCCGAGATAAGCCCGACGCCGCCCGTGACATGAAAATCCTGGTTGTTCCCTTCGTTCATCCTGACGTCCACCACCGAAGAAAGCCTGCCGCCATACTGCGCCGGCATATCCCCTTTGTACAGCGTGACATCCTTTATCGCATCTGAATTGAAGGTCGAGAAAAAGCCGAGTAAATGGGAGGCGTTGTACACCGGCGCCTCATCCAGCAGGATCAGGTTCTGGTCCGTCGCGCCGCCGCGAACGCTGAGTCCGCTGTTTCCCTCTGCAACCGACTTTACCCCCGGCAGCAGTTGCATCGTCTTCAGGATATCCTTTTCTCCGAAAAGGACCGGCACATTTTTGATCTCGTTGGTCGTAAGGTGTTCGACGCCCATCTGTGTCCCCCGGATGGTCCGGCCCCGGTTACCCTGTGCCGTTACCACTACGTTCTGTAATTCCGCCTGTTCCCCCAGCTGAGTGGAGAGCTGGATATTTTCTTTCAGGTCAACGTCGACCGTTTGGGACTGCCGGCCCGCCGATGAGATGATCAGGGTATATTTCCCGGTGGGCAGGGTGAGAGAATAGTAGCCATAATCATTTGTCGTCACTCCGATGTGCTGGCCGGAAACGATCACCGATGCCCGGATGATGCTTTCGCCCGTGGCCTTGTCTTTTACTGATCCGCTGATGGTGTGTTTCTCCTGGGCTGACAAACTTATGGAAGCTGCCAACCCAATGAGCAGGAATAAAAACCGCATAGGAATATTTATTATTTGTGTGTTAGTGAAATAGTGATGCCGGCGGTGGCGCCGAAGAAGAGGCCCTGGTACTGATGAGAACTATGGTCGCTCCACAGATAGTGGCGGATGATATCCTGACCCTGGCCGTTGTCGGCGTTGAGATAATTGAATGTCGGCCCGGCAAAGATTTCCACCCGATGGTTCAACCGGACCGCCGGCAGGACCCGGATGGATTCCTTTACCCAACTCCCGTGTTGAAAATCCGTCAGGCCCACGGTTACGCCCTCCACATTGAGCCGGAACCGCTCTGTCGACACGAGGTGGCCGCCAAATCCCAGTTCCCAGGCCGCCAGCGAGCGTTGGCCTCTGTGGTTATATCCCAATCCGGCGATGCCATAGAGCCGCCGGCCGCCGGACCGGAAGGTGACCAGGTTGGTAAGGGATTCGTCTGTACTAACGCCGACAGACATCTCGCCGTCTTTTATGAAGTTGAAGAGCGCAATGGGATAGTCGCTGCTGTCGGCGATATTGATGAACCCCGCGATCTGTACGCCTTTGACCTTTTTTGCGATGTTGATGAATCCGGCTACCTGGTTACCCGCGTTTTCCTGGTTGATGTTTGCAAAGCCGGCTATTTCCAGTCCCCTGCTGCTGCCTGCGGAGTTCATAAACCCGGCGAGCTGCACCCCACTGGCATTATGGAGGATATGATTCGAGAGTCCGGCGATCTGTACCCCTCGTGAACTGTCAAACACGATATTCGAGAGCCCGGCTACGCTGAGGCCGGTTTCGCCGGCAGAGAGGCCGGCCAGAAGATTGAAAGAAAAACAATTGACGACCGATCTGGCCTGCAACCAATTCGTACTTACCGGATATACCAGACCGACATTTGCGTGTTTCCTGTCCGGGATGGTCAGCTGAGCGCCGGCCTTCCCGGCAACACTCAGTACCAGCAGTGTGCTGATGATAATTTTCATATTCATACCCAACAGACACTCTTCTTCCCATTTACCCCCATGCTCTTCTTAAAAAATATTCTAAAAGGGTAAATAATCGGCTTAAAGCCGGATAATCTAAAACTGAATGATAAAGTCCTGTTTCACCTTGAAGTCGTCCCGGCGGAAGACAAAGCCCAAAAAAAAGAGATCGACGGTCAGGTAAACACGGGGATCTTTTTTGATGGTGTTCCAGGCCGTTTCCATTTCTGCGCTCCAATGGATATCGTCGAAGATGAGGACCGAGGAAGGGGATGCGTGTCGCAGGAGTTGCTCGAAATAGCGCAGGGTTGGGTCGTGCCGGTGGTTGCCGTCGATAAAGGCGAGATCGATTGGCGGCAGTGCTGGCAGCAGGGAGGGCAGGACTTCGTCGAAGGAGCCTGTCAGGATGGTGGGGTGAAGATGCAGGGAATCCAGGTTACGGCCTGCCGCGGCGGCGATGGCGGGAACGCCTTCGATGGTGTGGATATTGGCCCGGGGCGCCCCGGCTGCGAGGTAGGCGGTTGAGAGCCCGAGGGAGGTGCCCAGTTCGACAATCGTGGCAGGGTGGTAATGTGCGGCGACCCGATGGAGCAATTGGCCCAGGCGCGGCGGTTTTGCGGCATTTTTGACGATGGAGGCGATGCTGCGGGTATGGCTGGGACCATAGGCCGAACCTGCACCTCTATCTTCGACTTGCAGGGTGGTATTGTCCTTACGCAGGCGGTGACGGAGTTGTTCTATCGGTTTGTAGGCGGGGTAGGCTTGCCGGTCGTTAAGAACATTGGTTACGAAGTCGAATACAAAGGGGGAATGGATGCCGTGGCCTTTCCCGTTGGCAGCGGTGAGATAATACCGGAGATATTTCTGTGCAAGCCGGAGAGGCGAATACATGATAATTATTTTTTCCGCTGCCATACCTGGAAGCTATAGGTGTAGGCATGTTTGTCGTCGGCGGGAAAGTCCCGGTTGTCGGTAAGTTGCCATTCCTTTTCGTCGATGGGCGGAAAATAGGTGTCGCCATCCAGGACGGCATGAACCCGGGTCATATAGATGCGGTCGGCGATGCGCATCGCTTCTTTGTAGATCTCCCCGCCGCCGATGACGAAGGCCTCCTTACAATCGGTGGCTTTGGCGCCTTTTAATGCGGCATCGACAGTTGCGGTTACCGTAACCTTTTCGTTTTGGGGATGCCAATCTTTTTGACGGGTGATCACGAAGTTGAAGCGACCAGGCAAGGGTTCGCCCGCGAGGGCGTCATACGTCTTCCGGCCCATGATGACCGGCATGCCCCATGTTGTATTCTTGAAGAATTTCATGTCATTGGGCAGATGCCAGAGCAGCTTGTTGTCCTTACCGATGGCATTATTGGTGGATGCGGCAACGATGAGTGAGATGATCATACTGCTACCGGGGCTTTTATGGCAGGATGGGATTGGTAGGTTTCGAGCGTAAAGTCCTCGAATTGAAACCCGAAGATATCCTTTACCGCCGGGTTGAGTTTCATCACCGGCAGCGGATAGGGTTTGCGTGTGAGCTGCAGCTTTGCCTGTTCGAGATGGTTGCTGTAGAGATGGACGTCACCAAAAGTGTGGATGAACTCCCCGGGTTCGAGCCCGCAGACCTGGGCGACCATGAGGGTCAGCAGGGCATAGGAGGCGATGTTGAAGGGAACGCCCAGGAACACATCAGCGCTGCGTTGGTAGAGCTGACAGCTTAGCCGTTGTTTTCCGTCGGCGCCTGCAGCTACATAGAACTGGAAGAGTGCATGACAGGGCATGAGAGCCATGTCGGGCAGATCGGCGACGTTCCAGGCGCTGACGATCAACCTGCGGCTGTCGGGATTCTTTTTTATCTGCCCGATCAGCTGAGTGATCTGATCGACCGTCCGGCCATCGGCGCCTTCCCAGCTGCGCCATTGTTTCCCGTAGACGGGCCCTAATTCGCCATTGGCATCGGCCCATTCATCCCAGATACTGACGCCATGATCTTTCAGGTATTTTATGTTGGTCTCCCCACGGAGGAACCAAAGCAATTCATAAATGATGCTTTTCAGGTGTAATTTCTTGGTTGTCACCAATGGAAAACCTTTGGTGAGATCGAAGCGCAACTGGTAGCCGAAACAACTGGTCGTGCCGGTGCCGGTACGGTCGGTTTTGGCAGCTCCGGTATCGAGAATATGCTGAAGAAGATCAAGGTATTGCTGCATGGCCGCAATTTACGTATTTTAGGGGGGAATAAACCCCTGCATTTGAACCCCCTGATCCTGACCGCCATCGGATGCGGCCTTATTTTTTGCCTGTGGCTTGTTGGCCGGATGACCAATGCGATGCTCTGCCTCAAGACGGCCGGAACCGTTTGTTTTATCACTAATCTCAAGAGACCGAAACGGTTTGATACTGTCGCCTATCGGGTCGTTGTGCCGATGCGGGGCAAGACGATGCTGATCCACCGGATCTGCGGGGTACCGGGAGATGTCGTCGAGATAAAGAGCGGAATACTTTTTGTCAATGGAAAGAATGCCGACGGAGAACTGCGGTTAAAGCATATCTATAAAGTGAGCCAGCAACATGCGGCGGATCTGGAATACAAAGAGGAAGAGGCCTACACGATCCCGCCGTACACCGATACGCTTTATGTTCCGCTCGAGGAGCGTGTCGTGAAGAAAGAAGGCCTGCCTTGTGCAAGGTATATCCTCCCCGCAGGTCTCCGGGACGAGGAGATCTTCCGCACCTATCAGAAAAGCTGGAACATCGACAATTTCGGCCCGTTGCGAATCCCGTCAAAAAAATTCTTTGTGCTTGGGGACAACCGGGGGCGATCACAGGACTCCCGGTTTCTCGGCTTTATCGATCAAAATAAAGTAGTGGGTACCGTGTTATGGAAATAGCTTTCACCTACCGGCAGTATCGTCCTTCGGCCCTGATGGCCGCTCATGTCGAATGTTATTGGACATGGCAGGGCGATTGTCCGGCCGGCCGGGTGGAGCGATTGATCCCCGGCGGCCGCGTGGAATTGATCTTCAATCTTGGCGATGAAGTCCAGTGGCTGATGGATGGCCTCGTGTTGCGGGGAACTCATATCATGGGTCAGCGGGACCGGTTGTTCTTTTGCCGGCCACAGGGAAAGGTGCGGTTGTTTGGCGTTCGGTTCCGGCCGGGATGTTTTGGGGCGTTCGCCCCTACCCCACTGCATTTATTGTTGAATCGGCTGTTGCCGGCCGCGGAGTTGCTTGGCCCGGGTGTTGAGGAGATGTATCAGCAGCTTTGGGCCACCGGCAGCGATGAGTGCCGGGTGCGGTTGGTGGAGGAGGGGTTTTGTCCGATGTTGGCCGGCACGCCGTCATCGGTGGTGCAGGCGGCCCTGGATACGATGCGGAGGGTTGAGGGCATTTCGGTGGAAGCGATGTGTGAGCAGGTGGGTTGGGGTTATAAGCGCATGGAGCGGGCCTTTCTGAAGGAAGTGGGCTATACGCCAAAAGGGTATTCGCGGCTGGTGCGATTTAACAAGGCGATCCGGCGGATGGATGGTACGACTACCCTCACTTCGGTGGGTCATGCCTGCGGCTATTATGATCAGGCGCATTTTATAAAGGACTTCAGCCGGTTTGCGGGGATGACGCCGGGGCAGTTCCGGCCGGAGGAGAATCCGGTGGCGGAGTTGTTGATCCGCAACCAGGCGGTGTAGGGCGACGGCGGGACCGATGTCTAAAATTTACAATTTTGCCCGTTGCGGGCGGAGTATGTTTGTCGAAAAAAGAATGTACCTACGTTTTATTGCGGTCGTGCTGATCGCCGGCGCCTGCTGGTGGCTTTCTTTCGACCTGGGGCTGCACTGGTGGTGGCCGATCTGGCTGGCGCCCGTGCCGGTGTTGTGGTATTCGCCGAGGCTTAGCGCGTTTGGCGCGTTCAGCCTGGGCTTTTTTGCGTTTTTACTGGGGCGGCTGGCCTGGCTGGGATTCCTGCTGAGTGTGTTGCCCCCCGTTCCGGCAGTGATCTTTACGACAATGCCGGCGCTGCTGTTTGCACTGGCGGTTTTGCCGGCGAGGACCTGTTTGCGGCGGGGGCAGCCGGTGTTGGCGGCGTTAAGCTTTGCCGCTTCATGGACGGCGATAGAATTTCTTTTTGCTTTATTGGGCAGGGATGGGACGATCGTGAGTATGGCGTATACACAGGCTTCTTTTCTTCCCGTGATCCAGCTGGCGGCGTTGACGGGGGTGGCGGGGATCACGTTTGTGCTTTGCCTTGTGCCGGCATTGATGGTGGGTGTGTTGCGTTCGCGCCGGGGGTGGATGGGGCCGGTTGTTGTCGTAGTGGCGGTGATGGGTTTTGGGTTGGTGCGGCTGCGAACGGGAGACTACGGTGCGCCGGTGAAAGTGGGGATGGTGACGGTGGAGGAGGGGGTGTATCGGAATGGTATCTATCCAAAGAGTGATAGCGACGAATCCGGCATCCTGTTCCGGTATATCCGGCAGATAGAGAAGCTGGGCGAACAGGGCGCCAGACTGATCGTATTGCCGGAGAAGGCATTGCCTGTAACGGAATTTACCGCCGATGGAATGCGGATATCGATGACGGAAGCAGCAGATCGATTTGGGATGAGGATCGTTGCCGGGTATACGAATATTACGCCGCCGATGGCAAACCTCGCCGCGGTGTTCGACCCGGCAAAAGGACTCGTTCATTCTTATGAAAAAGTGCATTTATTCGAAGGCGAAGCCATCGAAGGTTTCGCCCATGGTATGAAGCCGGGGATATTGGGGCAATCGGGGGTAGCGATCTGTAAGGACCTCGATTTTGAAGGGTATATGCGTAACTATGGGCGCGCGGGTATCGGCGTACTGTATGCGCCGGCCTGGGATTTTGTCCGGGACGGGTGGTGGCATTCGCGGGTGGCGATCGTCGGAGCCGTGGCAAACGGTTATTCACTGGTTCGCAATGCCAGGGAGGGACGGATGACGATCAGCGATGACCGGGGAAGGGTGGCTTTCGAGATGAGCAGTGAGAGCCGTGGATTGACGACGATGACAGGGATGGTGCGACCGTCGGCGGGGACGACCTTGTACAGCCGCTGGGGCGACTGGTTTGGCTGGCTGATGCTGGCAACTGCCCTGGCCGTTATCGTTTACTTAGCTGCGAGAAGATCGTTTACGAGAGTATAGAACTCCTGTTTCTGGTCTTCATAATGCTGCCCGGTGCCGGGACCGCTGAAGCCGGTGTGGATGCGTTCGATATGACCGCTTTTCCCGACGAAGATCGTTGTCGGGAAATTGACGATGCTTTCGAGTTGCGGGAGGGTCTTAGCCGCGCGGTCGGGGTCGCCGACGGCGGCGCCGGTGATCAGCATCGGATAGTTGACCCGGAAGCGCTTCTGGAAGGTGCGCACGCTGGCCTGGCTCCGTTGGAAATCGGTGCTGCGTTCGTAGGCGAGGGCGATCACCTCCACTCCTTTGTTGCGATATTCATTATAGAAACCGCTGAGGAAGCGAGTTTCGTCCATGCAGTTGGGGCACCAGGAGCCCATGATCTGGATGATGACGACCTTGTTTTTAAAACGGGGATCGGCCAGAGAGACATTTTTCCCATCGAGATCCCTGAATGTAAAAGTGAAGGGCATGTCCTTCTTCCATTTCGTCATGGCGAACTGGTCTTCGAGCTTTGCTTTCGGATCTCTGTGAGCCGTCCAGGTTTCGACAGCCGTCGGACCTGCATAGTAGTAGCCGCCGGTCAGCTTATCTCCTTCCAGCTTTGCCGTGAAAAAATAAGCGTGTGTTCCGTCGAAGCAGGAGAGTTTCAGGGAGTCGCCGCCGATCGAACCTTCGAGATAGCGGAGGTCCCCACCGGCGTCGAGAAAGGTGCCGGTAACGCGTGAGCCGGATTGTTGAAATTCCCCAACACGAAAGGTGGTGTCGGTGCTTTTGGTGGCGCGGAAAACGGCGGCCCAGCGGCCGGCGACTTTTGCATTGCCGGCGGGTTTTGCCGCGGGGAACCGGTAGGCTTCGCCATAGAAGGCCCTGAACGGTACCATCAGCCAATCGGCCGCCAGATGCCGGAGCCATACCCCTTCGAGATTACCTTCCGGGGTAACGCGGGCGCGCAGTTGCGATTCATAAAAGGGGAACTTTATAAAGATCGAATCGCCGCTCCGGGTGATATCATCCACGAGGATGCGTTCGCCGGCGTTGCGGAGATAGAGCACCTGTTTACCGGCGCTGTCTTTTACGTCAAAGTTGAAGCTGATGTCGTTGCCATCCTTACGGATAAGGAGGGCGCGCCATTCGCCGTTGCGGAAAGTCGGAGCGGCCGCATGGGTTTGTGCGGCCAGTAGCAGGGGAAGGATGATTCGTAGCAAGTCCATTTCAATCTGTTGAACCGCAATATAGTAAAAAAAGTCGATCGAAATGGTAGCCTATTCGCCTGTCTGTCATTCGGGCCGATCGTCGCCGGCGGCTATTCGAGATTCTGCAGCATATCGGCGGTCATCCTTTTGAGATCGTATTCCGGCTTCCAGCCCCAGTCGGTTCTGGCGACGGAGTCGTCGATGCTTTGCGGCCAGCTATCGGCGATATGCTGTCGGTAGTCGGGTTGATAGCGGATGGTAAAGTCGGGAATATGGCTTTTTATTTCGGCGGAGATCTCTTTTGGCGAGAAGCTTAACGCCGAGACGTTGTAGGCGGTGCGCACGGTCAGCCTGGCAGCAGGTGCTTCCATCAGTTCGATCGTTGCGCGGATGGCATCCGGCATGTACATCATCGGCAGATAGGTATCTTCTTTCAGGAAGCAGGTATACTTGCGTTCGTCGAGGGCTTCGTGAAAGATCTCCACGGCGTAGTCGGTGGTCCCGCCGCCGGGTGCGGATTTATAGCTGATGAGCCCGGGATAACGGATGCTGCGGACATCGACGCCATAGCGTTCGAAGAAATAGTTGCACCAAAACTCTCCGGCATATTTGCTGATGCCATAGACGGTGCTGGGTTCGATGATGGTCCGCTGGGGGCAGTCCTGACGGGGTGAGGTCGGACCGAATACCGCGATGCTGCTGGGCCAATACACCTTGTGCAGTTTTTCTTCGCGGGCGATGTCGAGGACGTTGAGGAGTCCCTGCATATTGAGATGCCAGGCGAGGTTGGGGTTCTTTTCGCCGGTAGCCGAGAGGATAGCTGCCAGCAAGTAAATCTGCGTGATATTCTGGCGGATGACCTGGACATGGAGCATTTCCTTGTTCATAACGTCGAGGGAGACGTAGGGACCGGTGCCCTTGAGGAGGTCGTTCTCCTCGCGAAGGTCGGAAGCGACCACGTTGGCATTCCCATAGATGCGCCGCAGCGCAAGGGTGAGTTCAACGCCGATCTGTCCGCTGGCGCCGATGACCAGTACTTTTTCTTTAAGCATGTCGGGGGTTTTGGGGTGCAAACGTAAGGATTTTGCCAAACAAAAAAAACGTAGGTTTGCGGGATGCAATTCTTACACGATTTATTTCAACATCAATCCTATGATAAGAAGAATTTCTTTCTTATCGCGGGTCCTTGCGTGGTGGAAAGCGAGGAGTTGGTGATGGAGGTGGCCGAGAAGGTGTCCGGCATCTGCCGTAACCTGGGTATTCCCTACGTATTCAAGGCGTCATACCGGAAGGCGAACCGGACCAGTGCGGGCAGTTTTACGGGTATCGGGGATGACAACGGCCTTGCGCTGATCGGGAAGGTCGGCGAGAAATTCAAGCTCCCGACGACCTCGGATATCCATGCGCATGATGAGGCGGCGCCCGCGGCGAAGTACGTGGACATTCTGCAGATACCGGCCTTTCTTTGCCGGCAAACGGATCTCCTTGTCGCGGCTGCGGAAACGGGGAAGGTCGTCAATGTAAAGAAAGGGCAATTCCTGAGCGGCCCGGCGATGAAATTCGCAGTTGAAAAGATAAGGAAGGCAGGCAATGAGAAGATCGTGCTGACCGAACGGGGAACGACATTCGGGTACCAGGACCTTGTGGTGGATTACCGCAATATCCCCTGGATGCAGGAGCATGGGGCTCCCGTGGTAATGGACTGTACGCATTCACTGCAACAGCCCAATCAAACCAGTGGGGTCACCGGCGGCAATCCGCAACTGATCAGCACGATCGCGAAAGCTGCAATTGCCACCGGCGCCGAAGGCCTATTCATAGAAACGCATCCTAATCCTGCCATAGCAAAAAGCGATGGCGCCAATATGCTAAGACTTGATCTTTTACAGGGATTACTGGAACAGCTTGTGAAAATTCGAAAAGTAGTTTCCGGGTACTAGAGGGTGAAGGATCAGCTCTGGTCTTTCTGGAAAAAGAGGAATTAAAAACGGGATAACACAAAGATACCGATAAGTGGGTATTTTCCCTAATTGGGAAGGGGATTTAATATGGGGTTAACAGTTTGCTGGGCAACAGCCCGAATTCCTTCTTGAAAGCGATGGTGAAATTGCTGAGGTTGGAATAGCCCAATTCCATCGCCACTGCTTTCACCGAATGGCCGCCTGCGAGTAGCTTATCCCTGGCGGCCTGCATACGCACTTTCTGAAAATATTCGTAGACGGGGATGCCGTAGATGAGCTTGAAGTCCTTTTTAAGCTTGGATTCGCTGATGGAAACCATCCGGGCGAGCTGGCTGATGGTGGGTGCGGGCTCGAAAATGTCTCTGGTGAGCGTGGCCTCCACCTTCATAACCCGGTCGATATCAGCTTTTGAAAGCGGGATATTCAGGAAGGCGGTCTTACGGCGCTGGTAGATCCGCAGGAAGAAGCGTTCGATCAGGAGCATGATCCTGTTCTGGATAATGGCCAGCCGCAAAGGATTGGATTCTTCGGCCTCTACGATCTCCTGTATCAGCCGGCGGTATTCGCTGTCCAGGGGTTCGCGGTGCACATTCTCCACTTTTAGTGAAAGATAGGCGGACAGAACGTCGTCTATCTCCTGTAAACCCAGGTAATCTGCCAGCCATTTGGGGCTGAAAAGGACATCGATCCCCTTATAGACGGTTCCCTTTGCGCCCAGATAGCCCCAGTCGATGAGCGAATCGGTGAGATAAGCAATAGAGCGGGATGTATTCGACTCCTTCAGCCGTTCGTCGCCGATCCGGATCTCAAGGATGCCGGGGATGGTGAGCTCATGAAAGCGAAGGGTATAAAACTGCTCGCGCATCTTGCGGCGGCAAAGCAACCAGTCCTGGTTGAATTTACAGTTGACGATATTGACATGAATACCGTTTGGCAAACGGATAAATGTGAGGCTACCGGAGGCGACAGACTCAGGGAAGATGAGTTGGTGATTTACTACCGGCACGTTTAGCCGTTGTGCCAGGTCGTTCATCAATTGCTCATAGTCAGTATATGAGAAATCGAATTGGAACAAGGAGAAGGATTTAGCCCTTATCCGGGTAAGTTACGTGAAAAAAAGGGGTTACTCTCACACGCGAGTGGGTAATCAAAGATATTTAAGAGGATTTCGCCGTGCGGAAAGGATATACCTTTTGATGTTCATCCAAAATGCAAGGATGAAATACACAATGAGGGGAGAGCCCATGGTGAGAAAGGATATGTAGATGAACCAGGTCCGGATACGGGAAGTGGCGATACCCATTCTTTCACCTATTGCTGTGCATACCCCAAACACTTGCCACTCGATGAAGTGTTTCAGTCTGTTCATACAGCTAATTTATAAAAAAAACGCGGGGGCAGAGAACCATTTTTAAGTTAAATTTGCGGTCGCCGGGACCCATGGTCCGTTCGGCGCGACAACATATAAAAAAAATTTATCATGGTCTTTGATTTAGACTTAATTAAGAAGCTGTACGGCGCCATGCCTGCCAAAGTAGACGCTGCGCGTAAGCTGGTGAGCAAACCGCTGACCTTAGCTGAAAAGATCCTGTATTCCCACCTTTTTGAGACTCCGAAGCGTGCTTACGACCGGGGTAAGGATTATGTAGACTTTGCGCCGGACCGCGTAGCAATGCAGGATGCCACTGCCCAGATGGCCCTGTTGCAATTCATGACCTGCGGCCGGGACAAAGTCGCCGTTCCTTCGACGGTGCATTGCGACCATCTGATCCAGGCCAAAACCGGCGCTGTCGCCGATCTGGCAACGGCCAAGGATGTCAATAAAGAAGTTTATGACTTTCTCGCTTCCATTTCCAATAAATATGGCATCGGGTTCTGGAAACCCGGTGCGGGCATCATTCACCAGGTAGTTCTCGAGAACTATGCATTCCCCGGCGGAATGATGATCGGAACCGATTCCCACACCCCCAATGCGGGTGGTCTGGGCATGGTCGCCATCGGGGTCGGCGGCGCCGACGCCGTTGACGTGATGGCGGGGCTTCCCTGGGAGTTGAAGATGCCAAAGCTGATCGGCGTCAAGCTGACCGGGAAGATGAGCGGCTGGACCAGTGCAAAGGATATAATTCTGAAAGTCGCCGGCATCCTGACGGTAAAGGGCGGTACGGGCGCTATCGTCGAATACTTCGGCGAGGGCGCGGACAGTCTGAGTGCGACGGGTAAGGGCACTATCTGTAATATGGGCGCCGAGATCGGAGCTACGTGTTCGGTGTTTGGCTATGACGAAAAGATGGCTGCTTATCTGAATGCTACGGGCCGGGAAGAAGTCGCGGCATTGGCCGACGGTATCAAGGATTACCTGCGGCCCGACAAGGAAGTCTATTCCGAGCCGAAAAAATATTACGACCAGGTGATCGAGATCGATCTGAACACGCTGGAACCTTATGTGAATGGGCCGTTCACGCCCGATCTGGCCTGGCCGATCAGCGAGTTCGCAAAGGCCGTCAAGGACAACAACTGGCCCGAAAAGCTGGAAGTCGCCCTGATCGGCAGTTGTACCAACTCTTCGTATGAGGACATCAGCCGCAGCGCGTCGCTGGCTCAGCAGGCGATCGACAAGAAATTGAAGACAAGGGCCGAGTTTACGATCACTCCCGGTTCCGAACTGGTGAGGCATACGATCGAGAAGGATGGATTCCTGAAGACGTTCGATAGTATCGGCGGCGTTGTGCTCGCGAATGCCTGTGGTCCCTGTATCGGTCAATGGGCACGGCACATCGACGATCCCAACCGGAAGAACTCGATCATCACGTCCTTTAACAGAAATTTTGCCAAGCGCAATGATGGTCTTGCGAGTACGCATGCGTTTGTCGCCAGCCCCGAGATCGTAACGGCATTTGCCATCGCCGGTCATCTTTCCTTCAATCCGCTGAAGGATACGCTAAAGAACGAAAAAGGCGAGGATGTGATGCTGGACGAACCGAAGGGGGTAGAACTGCCGCCCAAAGGATTCTCCGTTGAGGACGCCGGTTACCAGGCGCCCGCCAGGGATGGAAAGGGCATCCAGGTCGCGGTGAAGACCGACAGCCAGCGGCTGCAGCTGCTCGAACCCTTTGCTGCGTGGGAACGCACCGATCTGAAAGGACTAAAGCTGCTGATCAAGGCCAAGGGCAAGTGCACGACCGACCATATCTCGATGGCCGGGCCCTGGCTGAAGTTCCGCGGCCACCTCGATAATATTTCCAATAACATGCTTATCGGCGCCGTCAATTTCTTCAACGATAAGACGGATTCCGTGAAGAACGAGCTTAGCGGTGAATACGGTCCCGTACCCGCAACCGCCCGGGCCTATAAGGCGAAAGGCGTGGGTTCGGTGGTTGTCGGTGATGAGAACTATGGCGAAGGCTCTTCGCGTGAGCATGCGGCCATGGAACCGCGGCACCTGGGTGTCCGCGCGATCGTGGTCCGGAGCTTTGCGCGGATCCATGAGACCAATCTGAAGAAGCAGGGGATGCTGGCGCTGACCTTTGTCAATAAAGAAGACTATGATAAGGTACAGGAAGACGATAGCATCGATATCGTCGGTCTGACGAATTTTGCACCCGGCAAGCCGGTGACGATGGTACTGAACCATAAGAACGGCAGCAAGGATGAGATCACGCTGAACCACACCTACAATGAACAGCAGATCGGCTGGTTCAGGGCCGGTGGGGCGTTGAACGTGATCCGCTCACAGTTTGCGAAATAGCTCAGCTAAACGAAAAGGGGTCCCCGGAAGGAAGGTGTGTAACCGGAATTCCGGGGGCTTTTTGTTTTAATACGGGAACGAGCCATTCGAGGCCGGGCTCTTCGCTGACGGAGTGGCCGAGAACGACAAGGGATGTTTTCCTGCCCTGGATACGGGCATCGCGGACATATTCACTCGTTTCCCATTCGTTGAGCTCCCCGGTGATAAAGCAATCCGGCTGATATTTCTGGATGTTTCCGATCTGCCGCTGGCCGCCTGGTGCGCCGGGTGAAAGGACGATGCGTTTGCAGTCCTGGATCAGATCGCCGATAAACTTCACCTTGCCGATAGCGAGGCTCTTCTTACAATGTGCGAGGAGTTGGCTTAGGGGGACCGGGGAAGGCAGTTCGATCAGGAACGGATCATTGGCATTGTAATACCGATGCCAGCCGAGAGCCTGGAGGACGCCCATACGGACCCCGTCGGGCTTGTGTGCGTGGATACCGTCATGGAAACGCCAGACGGTGACCCCATGTTTGTCAAGGAGATCGCGTTTGTATTTATACACGGGATCGTCGCTGAGCCATGAGGTATCGTCCTGATGGTTGTAGAAAGTGGGTTCATGGGCGATGATGAAATTGGCGCCCAGACCAATGGTCTTGCCAATGATCTCATTGGTCGCGAACATGGTCGTGACGATACCTTTTACGGGCTGTTGCGGATTGCCGGTCTTGATGGTATCCACCGTGTTGGGGAACGGTGCACCGGGGATATCGGCGAGAAGGGCATCGATCACCTGCTGGATGGTGAGTGCGGCCGTCGGCGCCGCGATGCCATGGGTGAATGGAAAAGAGGACGCGGCGAGCGCGGCGGCGGTGGCGGCGAGGAATTGACGACGATACATTTAGCAGATTTTTACCCGATAAATATATTACATTCGGTCTGCAAAATTTTATTATGATCAAAAGACCCGGCATTCTTCTTTTTTTCTTTGTGTTTGTGAGCTACACCATCAGCGCCCAGCGTTTGGCCGTTATCGGCTACTATGCGGGAAGGAGTACGGGTATCGACAGTTTTCCAACCCAAAAGTTAACCCATATCATTTTCAGCTTTTGTCATCTGAACGGCAATCGCCTCAATGTGAACAATGCGCGGGATACAGCCACCATCGAGGGGCTGGTCGCGCTGAAGGCAAAACATCCCGGTTTGAAGGTGATCCTGTCGCTTGGCGGCTGGGGCGGCTGTAAGACCTGCCCCGATGTTTTTTCAACGGATAGCGGGCGGCGGGAGTTTGCCCGCAGTGCGCGGCAGCTGAGCGATTATTTTCACACCGACGGGATCGACCTGGACTGGGAATACCCGGCGCTGGAGAATGTTCCCGGTTATCCCTATACGCCACAGGACAAGGACAATTTTACGGCTGTCGTTCGACTGCTGAGAAAGACGCTATCTCCAAAGGCGGAGATCAGCTTTGCCGCGGGTGGTTTTACGACCTATTTACAAACATCCATCGACTGGAAGCAGGTGGCGCCCCTGGTCGACTATATCAACCTGATGTCCTATGATCTTATCAACGGCTATAGCACGAAGACGGGACATCATACGGGGCTTTATTCCACGCCGCAGCAGGTCGAGTCGGTGGATCATGCGGTCCGCTGGCTGGAGGCCGCGGGGGTTCCGCTGAAAAAGGTGGCCATCGGGATGGCTTTTTACGCCCGGCTTTTCCAGGGGGCAGACAGCGTCAACAACGGGCTTTACCGCCCCTGTCATTTCTACCGGGGTGTCTCCTACCGCGATCAGGCGACGAAGCTTTCAGCAGACAGCGGCTATGTGTATCATTGGGATTCCGTTGCGCAGGCGCCGTATAAATACAATGCGAAGGACCAGATCTTTGCCTCCTTCGACGACACTACATCCATCCGGCTGAAGACCGAATATGCGCTGCGGAAGAAACTTGGTGGGGTGATGTTCTGGCAGCTGACGGAAGATAATTTTTTCTCGGGTGGACTGGTGGATGTGATTGATAACACTAAAACAGCCGCCATCAAGGCAAGAAAAAAGTAAGATCCCCCCCATGCGTGTTTCCCTTTTGCCGCGGATTTTTTTGTTTGTTGTGACGACGGGCTTCATCGCCTGTTCCCCCGCCAAAAAGCTTACGCCATCGCCGGTAACCGTACTGGTGAGTGACAGTCTGCCTGCCCTTCCGCCTTCGGAGATCGATCTGCCGATCAAGATCGCCGGCCGGCCCCTGCTGATCGCGGCCGATTCCATTTTTCCAAGGGAATTCCTCTCGCCCGGCTGGCCGAACTATCTGCAGCCTTCGTGTGATCTCCGGTATAAATATCGTTTTGTCCGCAGTGGGTTTATCCTGCATTGTACCAATAACCGGGTAAGCATTGCCATGGAGGGCAATTACCAGGTTGCCGGCGGCAAATGTCTTTGCGCGATCGGCAAGCCCGTCAGTCCGTGGGTGATGGGATATTGCGGCTTCGACCGGGAGCCGATGCGCCGCGTGGATATCGCCTTTAGTTCGCTGATCAACTTTCAACCCGATTATCATATCCGCACCGTCTCGGCCATCGACCAGGTGAAGGCGCTTGATCCCTGTAATATGTCGATCTTTTCCGTGGACATGACCCAAACCATCGCCGACAGCATCCGAAGCAGCGTAAACTTCTTTTGTAAGAGCTTCGATGTCGCGGCGGGTAAAACGGATATCGCCGGCTATCTGCGTCAGACAGCGACCCGGGCCTGGCAGAAAACACCGATCGGTCCATACGGTTATCTGATCATCAACCCGACGGCGGTGCGGGTCGGTACGCTTAATTATGTCCGCGACACTTTCGCCGTGAGCCTTGGGATATCCTGCCGGCCGGAACTGAGTTCCGACAGCCGGAGCACGGCGCCCCCTCCCCTGCCCGCTTTGCATCCCGGTCCTTACCGGAATGGTGTAACGCTCTATCTTCCCGCCACCTACGAATATTCCTTTATCAGCAAACTGCTGAACGACTCGCTGCACGGCAAATCCTTTGAATACAAAGGCAAGACAGTCATTGTCAAAGAGGTGGCGGTGCGGGGAACCGAGCGGCACAAGATCGAACTGCGGATCGACTTCGGCGGCAGTTATACGGGCCGGATCTTTTTACGGGGTACGCCGGTGTTGGATACGGCCAGACAGACCCTTAGCGTACCGGACATCTCCTATTCACTGGAGAGTCATGAGCTTCTTGTCAAGATGGCGCGGGCGCTGTTGCGGGGTAAGATCCGGCGTACCGTGCAGGGAAATAGCGTACTGGACCTCGCGGCGTTGTTAAAGACGAATATGCCGTCGCTGAATACGCAGCTCAACCGCGTGATCATGCCCAATCTTTACACCACGGGCGAACTGAAACAGCTGAGGCTGATCGGACTGCTGGCGGGTGAGAAAAATATCCAGGCGCAGCTCTTCATGCAGGCCGATCTCGCCGTTACCTGTACGGGATTGCCACGATAAAATATTGTCTATCAAAGTAATAATTCGTTGAGCTCGAGCTTACCGACGGATTTCTTTATTTGGCCTCAAAAAAGCAACCATTAACATTTCCTTTACGTATAATGCCAATTAGGAAAACTAAGTTGTGCGTTCTTATTATCTACCACTCAAATACCGCACATCCGAATTGATTGCAGGAAACACGCAAATACACGCCTTAATTGCCGGTTGCAGGGGAAATGACCGTGCAAGCCAGAAGGAGCTTTACAACACGCTCAAGGATTATGCTATTAAGATCTGTTACCGTTATCAAAATAACCTTGAACAAGTGGAAGAGATCATGAATGAAGGATTTATCAAGCTTTTCAAGAATATACATCAATTCGAGGAGTCCCGTCATGCGGATGTGTTGGCGTCACTAAAAGGTTGGTTCAAGCGTATTCTTGTCAACACCTGTATCGATCATTATCGTAAGAATGCATCCTATATCAATGGGCAGATGTTGTCCGAAGATGCTGAAAATATTGCGGACAAGCAGGAAACGGGGATCGATATCTTATCCTACAAGGAAATTATCGAAGCCATCCGGCAGTTGTCGCCGGCCTATCGCACCGTTTTCAATCTTTTTGTCATCGAGGGGTTGACGCATGAGGAGATTGCCCAACATCTCGATATTTCCATTGGTTCATCTAAATCCAATCTGTCAAAAGCAAGAGAGAACCTACGAAAGATCCTAACAAAAAAAACTGACCAGAAAGCTTATGTTGAACCTATCCGATAAGGAGTTGGACCGCTTCAGTAAGGAGGCGGCTCAGGAATATGAACCCGGCGATGTGTTGGGTCCGCGTTCCTGGGACCGGCTGGAGGTTCGGATGACCCAGGAATTCGGCCGTCCGGGCTGGAATCCTATACGGCATATCCGGCGCTTCCCCTTCTACTATGCGCCGGCGCTGCTCCTGTTGCTGGGTGTGACGTACTACCTGATACGGCCGGGGGTTTCATCCGGCAGCAGTCCCGGCGGGACAGCGAAGACACCCACGCAAAAAACATCTGTTCAAACACAAAATTCCGTTTCTACCGATAAGGCTACTTCTACACCCGCTACCTCTTCCAATACAAACAGCGCCACTGCCAACGGGCAGGGGAATGGAAAGGGTGCGGATGAGAAGGCGGCAACCGGCGGGGCTGACGGGAAGGATGTGGTGAGAGGAAATGCGCCGAAAGGAAATAACGCGGGGGCGAATGATGCGGCCCATGATGCCGCAACGAATGGGGTTGCTGCGCACGGCGTGGCGACGAAGACCGGAAATGCCGGCATTCATTTGACGCGCGGAGGCAGAACGGCAAATAACAATAATAATCGTGGAGGGCGTGGACGGTCGGGAGCCGGACCGGGCGCGGCAAGTGCGGCTGGAATGACAGGCGCAGGGGGAGCGAAAGGTGGGGCGGGGATGTCAGGCACGACGGGTCCAGCCGCTCAAAGCCGGGAGTTGAGTCTTTCAACCGTTCAGCGGCCGGGGTCACTGGGCAGAAGGAGCGTTATCGGCGACTCCGCACTGCGGGCCTTTACTTCAAAATCCACCGCACCTACCCTGATAAAGAAGAAAGGGATCTACCGGATCAACCGCAACTGGCAATTCGGACTGTTGCTCGCGCCGGATTTTACTTCGGTGAACTCACTGGCCGGGGACAAGGCCGGCAGCAGCATCGGGTTGACGGTCGATTATCAATTTGCGCCTCACTGGTATCTCAGCACGGGTATTCTGGCCAGCCGGAAGAATTATGCTGCCCGCAACCAGGATTATCATGCGCCGCCCGGGTTCTATCAGAACAACGGCATCTATGGCAATGTCAGCTTTGTAAAAGGATCTTTTTATATGATGGAGATCCCGCTGAATCTGCGGTATGATTTCAGCGTCGCAGGGAATACCCTGTTCTTTATCAGCGCGGGTTCGTCCTCTTACCTGATGACGAGCGAGAATGCCAATCTCTACTGGCATCATTTCAATGTGGAAGAATGCAATGGGGTGACGCATCTGGGCACCCATCCTAACAATCTTTTCTCGACCGTCAATCTTTCGGCGGGTGTGGAGACGGGACTGAGCAACAGCCTGTCGCTGGTGATCGCCCCCTATATGAAACTGCCGACACGAAACCTGGGGCTTGGGCAGGTGCAGATGAATAGCGTCGGGATTAATTTTGTCCTGAAATTCTCGCCGGTAACGAGCCGGAAGCGGCGCTAGCCGCCGACCTTACCCTGGGTTCAGCGGTTCCGTTAACCGCGGTCGAACCACACGGGAGTCTTTTTGTTCCAATCCCCATTGTAGTTGATAAACACTTCCTCGCCGGCCTTTATAAACCGGACCGCCTTTATCGTGATCAGCTGTTGCGTGAAATCCATTTCATATTCGCAGTTGGACTTGTAGGAGTGGTTATAAAGGGGAATATAGCCCAGCGCCATGCAACAACTTTCGCGGCGATCGCCCCACTCGAAGATATAATCGTGCAATAAAGTCTGGTCCAGCAGGCGGCGCTCTTCTCCGGTCATCACAATGACGGGGGATATTTCGATGACGGTATCTTTTGCGATATCCCCGGATGTAAAGACGCCACGCCCCATTTCGGATGTCGGAGCAATGAACAGTGATGGTAAGATCATCTCGTCTGCTTTTGATTTTGGCGGGCAATTTAACATTTTTACGTAGGTTTGAGGCCCATGTCGTTAGAAGCGGAAAATATCGATCTAAAGGACCAATTCCAGGAGGTGATCCAGTCGGAGGATGTTCTACATATAAGGGAATTCCTGAATAATCAGAATATCAGTGATGTCGCCGATCTGATCTACGAATTTCCCGAATACGAGGTGCAGATCATCGGTCATCTGAGCATCCACCGGGCATCCAGCACCTTCAAGATCCTGGATGTGCCGACACAGAAAAGGATCATCCAGGAATTGCCTGCCTTCAAGACTGCCGAACTGCTAAACGACCTCTCGGCGGACGACCGGACCTCCTTTCTGGAGGAATTGCCGAGTGAAGTGGTGAAAGAACTGATCAAGACCCTCGATCCCGAAGAGCGGAAGATCACGCTTTCACTGCTGGGTTACCCGGAAGGAAGCGTAGGCCGGTTGATGACCCCGGACTATATCGCGGTTCAGAAAGACTGGACGGTGAGCGAGGTGATCGATCATATCCGGGAAGTGGGCAAGGATAGTGAAACCATCGATGTGATCTATGTCGTCGACGACAAGGGGGCATTCATCGATGATATCCGGATCCGGGAGATCATCCTGGCCAACCCGGAGAAAGAGATTAAAGACGTTATTGATAATCGCTATATCGCTTTGAACGTCAACGACGACCAGGAGGCGGCAAGCGAGGCTTTCAAGATGAACAACCGCGTGGCGCTGCCCGTGTTGGACAACAGCAATATTTTGTTGGGGATCGTGACCATCGACGATGTGCTGTGGATTACGCAGGAAGAATCCGCTGAGGATATCACCAAGATCGGGGGTACCGAAGCCCTGGATGAACCTTACCTGGAGATCCCCTTGCTGAAACTTTTTAAGAAACGGGTGGTCTGGCTGGTTGTGCTCTTTTTGAGCGAGATGCTCACCGCCACGGCCATGGGTTATTTCGAAGACGAGATCGCCAAGGCGGTGGTGCTTGCGCTCTTTGTTCCCCTGATCATTTCCAGTGGCGGCAATAGCGGAAGCCAGGCCTCAACCCTGATCATCCAGGCGATGGCGCTTGGGGAGATCACTATCACGGACTGGTGGCGCGTGATCCGGCGCGAATTGGTGTCGGGAATGCTGCTTGGCGCTGTGCTGGGGATCATCGGGTTTACCCGGGTGGTCCTTTGGAACCAGATCTTCCACACGTATGGCGAACACTCCTTCCTGATTGCCAGCACGGTTGGATTTTCCCTTGTAGGGGTGGTCCTCTGGGGAACCCTTGCCGGCAGTATGCTGCCCATCGTGCTGAAGAAATTCGGCGCCGACCCGGCGACTTCTTCGGCGCCGTTTGTCGCCACGCTGGTGGATGTAACGGGCCTGGTGATCTACTTCTCGGTGGCCTTTGTGATCATGCGTGGGATACTTTTATAACAGCCTGTTTGTTAATGAAGTGCGCGCATTGGTTAACCTGCTTTTTTCCACTGATTTTTTGTCGTAAATTAAACTATGGAATTGCGGGATGGTCTAACATCCGTACAATTATCTAAAAGTAGTTTATGAAACAATTAAAACATAAGATGGCCTTGCTGACAGCTCTTTTGCTGTTGGTAGGGGTCGCCGGTTATTCACAGCGTGGCGGCGGGGGCCGGGGTGGCTTTTCCGGCGGCGGCGGAAGAGGCTTTTCCGGTGGCGGCAGGAGTTTTTCGGGCGGGAGCGCTGGCCGGGGCTTTTCCGGTGGTGGCGCCAGGAGTTTTTCCGGCGCCCGTGGCGTTTCCGGATTTTCAGGGGGCCGTGGGGTCTCCGGCTATTCCGGACGTGGCGTCTCCGGTTATTCGGGACGTGGCGTCTCCGGTTATTCGGGTCGCGGGGTCTCCGGTTATTCGGGCCGTGGGGTCGGTACCGCCGGTGTCCGCGGATATCCCGGCGCAAACATCCGACCGGGTACAGGGTATCGCGGCGGCTTTGCCGGCGCCGGATTTCGCGGCGGGTATGGGGGTCATGGCTATGTAGGCGGTAATCGCGGATATTATGGTGGTCGTGGGTACAATGGGGGCCGCGGGTATTATGGCGGCTACCGGGGTTACTACGGTGGTTTGGGTTGGGGTTTTGGCCTTGGGCTCGGGCTTGGCTTTGGCTGGCCCTGGTACTATGGTTATCCCTATGGCTATTATGGCTCCCCTTATGGTCCTTATGGGGCGAATTATGCGCCGCAGGGCTATTATTATGATCCCTATTATGACGAGCCGGAAGACCCGTATGGCGATGGATCCGGTCAACAGCAACAGCAGGATCAGCAGGATCAGCAGCAGCCGCAGCAACAACAACCACAGCAGCCCAGATCCAATAACAACAATAATTACGACGACAACAATTACAACTATCCCCATCCCGATTCATTGCAGAACCGGCCGGGCACCGATAATCATCCTTCCTCTTATCAATACAGCAGCGCGACGGCTTCGGCCTCGGGTGATAAACAATGGGTGAAGCCCCATTGGAAGTATGTCAACGATAACTGGGTCTGGATAGAAGGATATTGGAAGAATAAATAAAATCGTTCGTTGTACTTTTAATCAGTAGCCCCGTCCTTTGGACGGGGCACTTTTTTTAAGTAGTATTGCTAAAATTTTGCTACTATGTGCGGGATCGTCGCTTATATAGGTCCACGGGAAGCTTATCCAATCATTCTGAAGGGTTTAAAACGGCTTGAATATCGGGGCTACGATAGCAGTGGAGTGGCCTTGCTCAATAATGACCTCCGCGTTTATAAGAAGAAGGGGAAGGTTGCCGAACTGGAAGATAGTCTGATGGGTAAGGACGTTCATGCCCATGCCGGAATGGGCCACACGCGCTGGGCGACACATGGTGAGCCCAATGACCGCAACGCCCACCCCCATCAATCCGCCAGCGGCCGGCTGGCGATGATCCACAATGGCATCATTGAGAACTACACGCAGCTGAAGCAGGAACTGATGCGGAAGGGATATCATTTCCAAAGCGATACGGATACGGAGGTGTTGTTGAATTTTATCGAGGACATCCAAAAGAACAACCAATGCGGGCTGGAAGAGGCCGTACGCATCGCGCTTAAACGGGTGGTGGGAGCCTATGTGATCGTGCTGCTGGACAAGAATACCCCGGATACGGTCATTGCCGCGCGAAAGGGAAGCCCGCTGGTCATCGGGATCGGCAAGGGCGAGCATTTTCTCGCCTCGGATGCCTCGCCGATCATCGAGTATACCAAGGAAGTGGTTTATGTCAATGACTATGAACTGGCGATCCTGAAATCCGACGAGTTGATCCTCAAAAATCTGGGGAACGAGAAGATCACCCCCTTCATCCAGAAGCTGGATATGGAGATGGCGGCTATCGAAAAAGGCGGCTATGATCACTTCATGCTAAAAGAGATCTTCGAACAGCCGGATACCATCTTCGACTGCTTACGGGGCCGGCTCGATGCCACGAAGGGAACGATCACCATGGCCGGTATCCAGCAGAATATTCAGCAGCTGACCCAGGCAAAGCGGATCATCATGATCGCCTGCGGCACCAGCTGGCATGCCGGACTGGTAGCAGAATATATTTTTGAAGAGCTGTGCCGCATCCCCGTCGAAGTGGAATACGCCTCCGAGTTCCGGTATCGGAACCCTGTCATTCATCCCGGGGATGTGATCATCGCCATTTCGCAAAGCGGCGAGACGGCCGACACGATCGTCGCCATCGAAAAAGCAAAGGAAAGCGGCGCGTTTATCCTTGGAGTGGTTAATGTGGTCGGGTCTTCCATCGCCCGGATCTCGAATGCCGGAGCCTACACGCATGCCGGACCGGAGATCGGGGTTGCATCGACAAAGGCATTTACCGCACAGCTGGCGGTGCTGACGATGATCGCGCTGAAGATCGCCCGGGAGAAAGGAACGATCGACTCCACGAGGTATATGCAGCTGCTCAGCGAGCTGCATGGCGTGCCCGAAAAGGTAAAGGAGGTGTTGAAGCTGAAGGAGGCCATCCGCGGGCTGGCGTTGAAATACAAGGATGCAAAGGATGCGCTGTACCTCGGGCGGGGCTATAATTTCGCCGTCGCGCTGGAGGGTGCGTTAAAGCTGAAAGAGATCTCCTATATCCATGCGGAGGGATACCCGGCCGCAGAAATGAAGCATGGGCCGATCGCGCTGGTGGATGAACAGCTGCCGGTCGTGTTCGTGGCTACAAAAGATTCCTATCATGAGAAGATCATCAGTAATATCCAGGAAATAAAAGCAAGAAAAGGCAAGGTCATCGCCGTGATCAGCCAGGGTGACACGATCATCGAGAGCATGGCGGAGGACCTGATGCGTATCCCCGAGACCGACGAGATCATCGCCCCGATGCTGAGCGTGATCCCCTTGCAGCTACTGGCCTACTATATCGGCGTGGCGAAGGGTTGTGACGTCGACAAGCCCCGGAATCTTGCCAAAAGTGTAACGGTGGAATAAGCTCATACCTCCATTATGAACGAGATCAAGAAAAGCCCGATCAACTCCCTTGGTTATCAATTCATCGATAGCCGTTACCTCCCGAAAGGAAAGGACGAATACCATCTGCGGAACGTGCAGAATCGCAGCGGCGCCAATTACCGGCAGCTGACGGCCTATGAGATTGAGGTACTGGTGCGCAACCGGAATACTTCGGCCAACTGGAACGATATCCTTGTTTCGGATTCTTTCACGGCGGAACTGGTGCAAAACTGCAAGTTCTTCGGGCTGATCCGGATCGGAAAGCTGGAACCCTACTATCTCGAGTTTCACAACCTGCGCAGACCGGTGGGCCTGTATAACAGTACGATCATCAGTTGTGATCTTGGCGATAATGTCTGTATCGACAACACCAATTATCTGTCGCACTATATCATCGGCAACGATGTCATGATCGTGAATACAAACGAGATGGCTACGACCGATCATGCCAAGTTCGGCAATGGCATCCTGAAAGAGGGGGAGGAAGAATCCATCCGTATCTGGCTGGAAGTCTGTAACGAGAGCGGCGGCCGGAGCATTATTCCGTTCAACGGGATGCTGCCGGGGGATGCGTGGCTTTGGACCCGGCACCGGGATGACCAGGTCCTGCAGGAGAAGTTCAAGGCATTTACAGAGGCCGCCTTCGACAACCGCAGGGGATATTACGGAAAGGTGGGCGATCGCAGCGTGATCAAGAACTGTAAGATCATCAAGGACGTCTGGATCGGCAGCGATGCTTATCTCAAGGGTGCGAACAAATTAAAAAATCTGACGATCAACTCTTCGGCCGAAGCCATGGCACAGGTGGGCGAAGGCTGCGAGCTGGTCAACGGCATCGTCGGTTTTGGATGCCGGGTCTTCTATGGGGTAAAGGCCGTTCGCTTTATCATGGCTTCGCACTCCCAGCTGAAATATGGGGCCCGGCTGATCAATTCCTATCTCGGCAACAATGCAACCATTTCCTGTTGCGAAGTG